>JBIKTP010000617.1:0-2722 GCA_044348035.1 Burkholderiaceae bacterium | reverse complement strand
GGCCGCGCCACCAGAAGGCCGCAGCGGCAGCAGCCAGCACCAGCAGGGCAACGCCCAGGATCCATCGTTTGCGGGGAGAGGCCATCGCGTGCAGGCCCCTCAGGCGCCGAAAAGGTCGGGATTGTTCTTCGGTGGCGCCACACCCAGGTGGCGGTAGGCCGCCAGGGTGGCGATGCGGCCGCGCGGCGTGCGTTGCAGGTACCCCTGCTGGATCAGGTAGGGCTCGATCACGTCCTCGATGGTCTCGCGCTCCTCGCCGATGCTCGCGGCAATGTTGTCCAGGCCGACCGGGCCGCCGTCGAAGCGGTGCACCACGGCCTCGAGCAGCTTGCGGTCCATCACGTCGAAGCCCTGCGGGTCGACATCGAGCATGGCCAGCGCCCGGTTGGCGATGTCCAGCGTGATCGCCCCGCTGCCCTTGACCTCGGCATAGTCGCGCACCCGCCGCAGCAGGCGGTTGGCGATGCGCGGCGTGCCGCGCGAGCGCCGGGCGATCTCGACGCCGCCGGCCTCATCCATCGGCACCTTGAGCAGCCCGGCACTGCGGCGCACGATGCGCGCCAGCTCTTCGGCGGTGTAGAACTCCAGACGCGCCACGATGCCGAAGCGGTCGCGCAGCGGGTTGGTCAGCATGCCGGCGCGGGTGGTGGCGCCGACCAGCGTGAAAGGCTGCAGGTCGAGCTTGATGGAGCGCGCGGCCGGGCCCTCGCCGATCATGATGTCGATCTTGTAGTCCTCCAGGGCCGGGTAGAGGATTTCCTCGACCACCGGGGACAGGCGGTGGATCTCGTCGATGAACAGGACGTCGTTCTTGTCCAGGTTGGTCAGCAGGGCGGCCAGGTCCTTGGGTTTTTCGAGCACGGGGCCGCTGGTCTGGCGCAGGTTCACGCCAAGCTCCTGGGCGATGATGTGCGACAGCGTGGTCTTGCCCAGCCCCGGCGGCCCGAACAGCAGCACGTGGTCGAGCGCCTCGTCGCGCTGGCGGGCGGCACCGATGAAGATCTCGAGCTGTTCGCGGATCTTGGCCTGGCCCACATACTCCTGCAGCAGCTTGGGCCGCAGCGCGCGCTCCACCGCCTCTTCGTTCGGTGAGGTCGGCGCGGCCGAGACCACACGACTCGCCGGCGACGGTGCAAAATCGTCGGTCTGGATGCTCACGGGCGCTGTGCTCGGAACGGGTCATTGAACATGGTTCCCGACTATAGCCGCCTGCGTCGTTCGCGCCACTCAAGAAAGCACCCTCGCTTGCCGATACAACGATCATGCCGGCCTTGAGGCTTCACCCTTCCCCCATCCCCCGGGCGCAATCCCGCCGCACTGGTGCGCAGCCACTGCTGGCCGGCGCGCTGCTGCTGGCGCTGGCCTGTGCCGCCAGCGCCAACGAGCCTCGGGTGGCCACGCCCAAGGCATCGGCGGCCACGGCGTCCGCAAAACCGGCGGCGGCCCAACCCGCGCCCCCCGCGCCCCAGACCGGCGCCCGGGCCATCGGGCAGCAGGTGCGCGAGGCCATTGCCGCCGGCGTCGACCCGAACAAGCAAGCCACCGTGAGGCTCGACGGCAAGGAAAAGCGTGTCGTCCCGGCCACCGCCCCCACGGCGCCGGCGCCCCGCGCACCGGCCGTGACCGGCGGGCCACCCCCCGCCTTGCGGGTTCCGTCGGGCGTCATCCCCAACCCGGCGGCAGTGCGCCAGGAGACCCTGCGGGCCCGGGCCGCAGTGTCAGCCATCGCTGCGGCAACTGCCGAGTCCCACGGTGGCGACATGCACTGGAGCTACGAGGGCGCCGACGGCCCACAGAACTGGGGGCGCCTGAAGCCGGAGTTCAATGTCTGTGCCATCGGCCGGCGCCAGTCCCCGATCAACATCGAGGAAGCCACCACGCTGCGGGGCCCGGCCGAACCGCTCCAGTTCGCGTACGGGCCCAGCAGCGGCAGCGTCGTCAACAACGGGCACACGATCCAGGTCGACGTGGTCGGCGAGAACACCCTGACCGTGCGCGACACGCCATTCAAGCTGGTGCAGTTCCACTTCCACCACCCGAGCGAGGAACGCGTGAACCACCGCAGCTTCGCGATGGTGGCGCATCTGGTGCACCGCAGCGCCGAAGGCCAGCTGGCCGTGCTGGCCGTGCTGCTCGACCCGGGCGAGGCCAACAACCTGATCCACAAGGTGTGGACGCACATGCCGCTGGACTCCGGCGACCGGGTGCGCATGCCTGCGGGCAGCCTCAACCTCAACGAGCTGCTGCCACAGGACCAGCGGTACTACCAGTTCATCGGCTCCCTGACCACACCGCCCTGCACCGAGGGGGTGTTGTGGCTGGTGCTCAAGCAGCCGGCGGCGATCAGCCGCGATCAGCTGCGCCTGTTCGGGCAGATGTTCCCGAACAACGCACGGCCGGTGCAGCCGGTCAACGGGCGCCCGGTGCGCGAAGCGCAATAAGGGGTGGCCCGGCGCGATGGCCGTGCTCCGCCCGCCGGCGCCACGCGCGTACTCAGCCGCGAGACAAGGCCTTCAGCGCCAGCTTGATGCCGTCCGCCACGCCCACGCCTGCCGGCAAGGCCTTGAGCGAGAGCGCAGCTTCCTTGTCGCTGTAACCCAGCGCCACCAGCGCCTGCAGGATGTCTGCCTGCTCTCCGCTGCTGGCGCTGCTGGGCGCACCCAGGTCCGGCCCCAGCTTGCCTTTGAGCTCCAGCAGCAGGCGCTCGGCGGTCTTCTTGCCG
>JBIKTP010000615.1:0-2724 GCA_044348035.1 Burkholderiaceae bacterium | reverse complement strand
AGGCCTGGCGGCAGCGCTGAGGCCGGCGCAGGGCTGCAGGTCAGCCAGGCGCCGCCTGGGCTGGCGGGATCACCGTGGCCCGGAGCCGGTGTCGCGCGCGGGAATCTGCATCACGCACTCGACGGCGCCGCCACGCGTGGCGTAGAAGGCCGGGTGCAGGAACACGGTCGAGTCCGCGTAGCCGACATCGAATTGCAGCGTCGACCCGATCGGGACACCGTGCACGGGCTCCGCGCAGTCGAGCGTCAGATGCTCCGCCGATGGTGAAAGCTGTACCGCACCCTGCAGCCCGCAGACCTGCGCGGGTGTCGGCCAGGCGGCCAGGTAGCGCCAGCCGGCATTGCAGACGATGCGGCGGTCGATGGGGCGGCTCAGCACCACGGCGCGCAGGCGCAGGGCCTGCTCCAGCGGGATGTGGAATTCGGTGCGGTAGCGCCGGTCGCCCAGCACGCCGCCGCCCGCCTGGATTTCCGTCACGCCCGGCAGCTGGCTGGCGATGGGGAAGGTGCCGGTGCCGCTGCAGCTGACAATCTCGACTGCGAGGCCGGCGTCCCTGCAGCGCTGTGCCGTGTCGGTGAGCAGGCGCACGGCGGCCGTCACGGCAGCCTGCTTGGCCAGCGGGTCCGCGATGCCGGTGGTGTGGCCCTCCCAGCCCATCAGTCCGCAGAACCGCAGGGCTGGTTCCGCAGCGATGTGCCGCGCCAGTGCCACCGCTGCCGCACCGGGCGCCACGCCGCAGCGCTGCATGCCGATGTCGACCTCGACCACGACCGGCAACACGACACCGGCGTCCCGCGCGGCAGTGGCCATCGCCTCTGCCTGGGCCATCGCATCCACGGCCGCCATGACCCGCGCCTGCCGGTTCAGGGCCACCAGCCGGCGAACCGACGCGCTGCCGACCACCTGGCTGGCGATCAGCACGTCGTCGATCCCGGCTGCGACCATGGCCTCGGCCTCACCGACCGTGGCGCAGGTGACGCCCGAGGCGCCCGCGGCCTGCAGACGCTGCACCAGCGCGGGCGCACGCAGCGCCTTGACATGGGGCCGCCAGCGTTTGCCGCCGTCCAGGACGATCGTCTGGTGCATGCGCGCCATGTTGCGCTCGAGCACGTCGAGATCGAGCAGCAGGCAGGGAGAGTCCGGGAGTTCGATGGTGGTGTGCATGGTGGGGGAGGCCTTGCTCATGGACCGGGGCGGGCAGGCCACTGGTCGAACAGCCGCGCACCCTGTTCCTCGCCCCACAGCGCGATGGCCGCCGGTGTGCCGGCATGCGCCACCTGGGCCAGCGCCCCGCGCACATACCCGAGCCCCACACAGCGGCCGGCCTGCAGGCTCCATCCCACCGAGCTGATCTCGCCCACGCTCTGGCCCTCCACGAGGATGGCCTCGCCGCCCCAGGCATAGACCTCGGGCGCATCGAGCACGATCGTCACCAGCTTCTTGCGCAGCGGCTGCCCCAGGCGTTCCTGCAGCGCCTTCTGGCCCAGGAACGGTGTCGGCTTGTCGAGCCGCACATGGGCCAGCATGCCAGCCTCGTACGGTGTTTCGTCGGGGCCGAGTTCAGCGCCCCAGGCGCGCCGGCCTTTCTCGATGCGCAATGCGTCCAGCGCGAAGTAGCCGGCATCCCGCAGGCCAAGATCGGCGCCCGCCGCCATCAGGGTCTGGTACACATGCCGCGCCATCTCGACCGGCACATACAGCTCGAAACCCGGCCCGCCGACGTAGGACATGCGGGCTGCCCGCACCCGCGCAAATCCCAGGTCGATCACCCGCGACCAGGAGAACTTCAAGGCCTCTGCCGACAGGTCGTCCGGGCTCACCCGCGCCATCAGTTCGCGGGCGCTCGGCCCCATCACCGACAACACGCTGTACATCGTCGAGATGTCGGTGAGTACGGCGTGTTCATCTGCGCCGATGTGGCGAGAGATCCAGTCGAAGTCGCGCACCGCCTGGGCCGAACCGGTGACGAGCAGGTAGCGCTCGCCCATGCGGTCCGGGCTCTGGCGGATCACCGTGAGGTCGCTCTCGAAGCCGCCGCGCGCGTTGAGCAGCGGGGTGTAGACCATCTGGTTCACCGCCATGGCCATGTCGTTGGCGCACAGGCGCTGCAAGACTGCCAGCGCGTCGCGCCCGTGCAGCATCAGCTTGGAGAAGGAGCTCTGGTCGTACAGGGCCACTGCCTCCCGCGTGGCGCGCTGCTCGGCCTGCATCCAGGGCAGCCAGCCGGGCGTGCCGAGCGTGTGGGCGGGGGCTGGCATGCCCGTGGGGCGGAAGTAGTTGGCGCGCTCCCAGCCGTTCTTGCTGCCGAACTCCGCACCCTTGGCCAGCAGCGTGTCGTACAGCGGCGAGGTGCGCAGCGGGCGTGCAGTTTCCAGTTCCTGGCGCGGCCAGCGCATCGCATAGTGCAGGCCCAGCGTTTCCGCCGTGCGCTCGAACAGCGCCTTGCGGTTGCCGGTGAAGGGGCCGAAGCGGCGCACGTCGACATCCCACAGGTCGGTGCTGGGTTCGCCGCCGATGATCCATTCAGCCATCAGCCGCCCCGCGCCGCCAGAGTTGGCGATGCCCGAGGAGTTGAAGCCGGCGCACACGAAGTAGTTGCGCAGCTCGGGCGCTTCGCCCAGGATGAAATTGCCGTCCGGCGTGAAGCTCTCCGGCCCGTTGAGCAGCATCTTGATCTCGGCGGTTTCCAGGCAGGGCGTGCGGTGTATCGCGTTCTTCATCAAG
>JBIKTP010000616.1:0-2724 GCA_044348035.1 Burkholderiaceae bacterium | reverse complement strand
CGCGCGCCCTGGCCACCCTCGGCCTCGAACTGCGCGATGGCCTCGTGCAGGGCCACCACCACATGCGTGGGCGGGGTGAAGCGCCACTGGGTGGTCTTCTCCATGTACACATATTGGTCATGCAGGTCCATGGCCAGCGACTGGCTGTTGCCGGCGCAACCGTCCAGGATGGCCTTGCGGATGATCACGAAACCCATGCCCGGAACACCTTCGAGGCATTTGCCGCTGGCAGCGACCAGCGCGTCGAAGCGCGTCGTGCGGGTGTCGATCGGCAGCGCGGCGAAGGAACTCATCGCATCCACGATCAGCCCCCTGCCCTGCTGCTGGCACAAGTCGGCGATGGCCTGCAGCGGGTTGAGCACGCCGGCGCCGGTCTCGCAGTGGATCAGCACCACATGGGTGATGCTGGGGTCGGCCTTCAGGGCGGCCTCGGCAGCGGCTGGCGACACCGGCTGCGCTTCATCGAAAGGCAGCAGGGTGCAGCGCCGCCCCATCAGCGAGGTGAGCCGCGCGGCCCGCTTGCAGTAGGCGCCGTTGTCGAGCACCAGCACATGGCCGTCGCGCGGGACCACCGTGGCCACTGCGGCCTCGACACTGAAGGTGCCGCTGCCCTGCAGCGGAACGACCACGTGCGACTCGCTGCCATGCACGATGGCCAGCAGGCTCTTGCGCACGCTGGCGGTCACGGCATTGAAGTCGGCATCCCAGGAACCCCAGTCCTTGAGCATGGCCAGTTTGGTGCGCAAGGTCGTGGTCAGCGGGCCGGGGGTCAGCAGGGTCTTGTCTCTGTCCATGGTGGAAACCTTCCATTGGCGGGATGCGGGGGCCGGTGGCGGCACGGTGCCAATTGGACGTGTCCATCCGAATCTTGTCAATTGCTTTTTGTAAATTGTTGACAATTTTTCGGTTTGTCGTTCCAATGCGTCCATGAGCGTGGCCCCGCACCCGACGATTGCCCTGTTGCAGAACCACTCGCTGACCATGGTGGTGCAGCAGGAGATCGAGCGCGCCATCCTGTCGGGCGATTTCGCGCCTGGCGCCAAGCTGAACGAAGCGGCGCTGGCCCTGCGTCTGGGTGTGTCGCGCGGGCCGGTGCGCGAAGCCTTTCGCATGCTTGACGAAGCGGGGCTGGTGCGAACCGAGAAGAACCGCGGCGTGTTCGTGCGTGACATCCCGGTCGACGAGGCCATCGAGATCTATGAATTGCGCGCGGCCATGGAAGAGTCGGTCGGCCGGCGCCTGGCAGAGCGCATGACCCGCACGCAGCGCGAGGAGGCCGAAGGCCTGGTGCATGCCATGGAGGCCGCCGTCCAGGCCCGCGACGCCCACACCTACCACCTGCTCAACCTGCAGTTCCACGACCGGCTGGTCGAGATGGCCGGCAACCGCAAGCTGACCTCGATCTACCGCAAGCTGGTCAAGGAAATCTCGCTGTTCCGACGCCTCAACCTGGCCGACGCAAACCAGTTGCCCGCATCTGCCCATGCCCATTGGGACATGTTGCGCGCCATCACCGGCGGTGATCCGCAGCGGGCCGGCCGCGCCATGTTCGACCATGCCATCCAGAGCAAGGAGCGCATGGTGCAGATGGAAGCCCGCCGCCACACCGACCCGCCGCCCTCCCCTTGAACCCACCCTACCAGGCACCCTGACCACCATGCTGCAAGTCAACAACCGCTCCTACCGCCTGCCCCGCGTACCCACCGTCGTGGTGTGTGTCGACGGCTGCGAACCCGACTACCTGGGCCAGGCCGTCGGCACCGGCCACATGCCCTGGCTCAAGGGCGCACTGGCCAAGGGTACCGGCCTGGTGGCCGACTGCGTCGTGCCCACCTTCACCAACCCGAACAACCTGTCCATCGTCACCGGCGCTCCGCCCAGCGTGCACGGCATCTGCGGCAACTACCTGTTCGACACCGCCACCGGCACCGAAGTGATGATGAACGACGCCAAGTGGCTGCGCGCGCCCACGCTGTTCGCCGCGCTGGCCGAGGCCGGCAAGTCGGTGGCCATCGTCACCGCCAAGGACAAGCTGCGCAGCCTGCTGGGGCACAAGATGTCCAGGGGCATCTGCTTCTCGTCCGAGAAGGCAGACCAGGCCACACTGGAAGCCAACGGCATCGAGAACGTGCTGGAACTGGTCGGCCGCCCGCTGCCCAGCGTCTACAGCGCCGACCTGTCGGAGTTCGTGTTTGCCGCCGGCGTCAAGCTGATGCAGACCCACCGCCCGGATGTGATGTACCTGTCCACCACCGACTACATCCAGCACAAGCATGCACCGGGAACCGCAGGTGCGAATGCGTTCTACACCATGATGGACGGCTACCTCGGACAGCTCGACGCCTTGGGTTGCGTGATCGCGCTGACCGCCGACCACGGCATGAATGCCAAGGTCGCGATGGACGGCAGGCCCGACGTCATCTACCTGCAGGACTGGTTTGACAACTGGCTGGGCACGGCCAAGGCCCGCGTGATCCTGCCGATCACCGACCCATACGTCGTGCACCACGGAGCGCTCGGCTCGTTCGCCACGGTCTATCTGCCCCCCGAAACAGACGTCACGGACGCCTGCGCACGCTTGCAGAAGGTGCGCGGCATCGAAGTGGTGCTGACCCGTGCCCAGGCTGCCGAGCGGTTCGAACTGCCGACCGACCGCATCGGGGACCTGGTGGTGGTGTCGGAGCGCTTCACCGTGATCGGCACGTCGGCGGCACGCCATGACCT
>JBIKTP010000068.1:0-8588 GCA_044348035.1 Burkholderiaceae bacterium | reverse complement strand
CAGGCTGATCATGTTGATGCGCGCACCGCTGGGATCGTAGGTGTAGAACTTGACGAAGCTGCCGTCGGCCGGCCGCCCGCCGGTGCCGGCCAGCGGCCCTGGGCTGAACTCGATCGCGTTGGTACCCAGATGCCAGTCCCGAACACGGTTGACCGCCGCCTCGACATTGAGCGGTGTGTAGCCGCCGTAGCCACCCACCAGGTAGTTCTCGACTATAAAGGCCATGGTGCCGTCAGGACTCCGGTGGGCGGTCATGAGCCGCCCGTAGCCGAGGTCACGCTGATCGCCGATGATGACTTTGACCTCGGTATGCCCGCCGGTGGTGACCCCGATGCTGTTCACATCCTTGAACCCTTGCAGCGTGGCACGCGCATTGGTCGGGTCGATGGCTTCGTAATAGGCCTGGGCATACTCCACCGCACCCACCTCGAATGCGCCGTCACCGGCCCGTACCACGGGGTTGGGGTACAGCAGAAAACGGTCCAGGCCGGTGGCCAGGGCGGCGGCGCGTGGCGCACCCGGAACCACCACGACGCCATCGCTGGCGCCGGAACCCCCGCCACCACAGGCGGCCAACAACAGGCTGCTGCACAGGGCCACAAGAAACACACGCATGCGCGAAAAGCACGACATCGTCAGGTCCTCAACTAAAACCGAAGCAGGTACACCGCCGACCATTGGCTCGCCTTGTACTTGCGTGGCGAGGTCACGAAGCCCGGCCGCCAATCCGGCGTGGACCGGACCAGGCGCCAGGACAGGTCGAGCGAGTCCTTGGGGCCGAAGCCGAGGTTGTAGCCCAGAGTGAACAGCGCCGTCGTGCCGTCCACACGGTAGCTGAACAGCTGCCGGCTGGCAAATGCGTCGTCCTGGGCGAACTGCTTGGCGATGGTCACGTTCTCCAGGCTGGCGCGCCCGGTGGACACGAAATCGCCGCGCCGGTATTCGCCGCTGAGGTACAGCGTGGAGCGATTGTCGATGGCGTAGTCGAAGTTGCCCCGCATCGAGATGTCGCTGGTGTCGAAAACCGAACTGGAGGCATTGCGCTGGTTGCGCGACACGGCGCCGAAGAACCCGATCCGGTCGGTCAGGGCCTGGCGCACGTTCACGCCGATGGCAAGCCGGTAGCCATCCCGCATCGACGACTCGAAGCCGTCGGCCGTGAGCCTGCCGAACACTCCGACGGTCGGCTCATCGAACTCCGAGGACCGGCGGAACTGGAATTCTCCCTCCAGCCCTGCCGAGACCCGGCTCAGCCCGTTGTATCGGTGGAACTTCTCGCCGCCCACCGTGCCCGTGAGCAGGATCCGGGACTGGTTCGAAAGGCCGAACTCCCAGGTCTTGGCGATGTTGGCACTGTAGAAGTGGTCCCCCAGCCGGTCGGGGCCTGCCTTGGCCCGTGTCACATTGCTGTCGCTGGTGGTGCCCGCGTCGAACTGGATGTTGGCCGGCTCATCGTCCGCCTCGGGTTCCGCCAGGCGCATCTTGGGCAGGCCGCGGGCATCGAAGTCCTTGCTCAGCCGCAGGCGCACGGCATAGGTCGAGTCATTGGAGAAGGAATGGCTCAGCTGGTACTCCATCGACAGCGTCAGCCCGTCGCGCAGCAGGAATTCACTGCCCAGACCCAGCACCAGCGTGTTGCGGGCATTTCCTGACGAACCCAGCGCGAAGCGCGGGCCGCCGGGCTGGTCGGCATAGGCCACGAACGCGTCCCCGTTGCCCTTGAACTCATGGCGCAGTTCGGCGCGTACCCGCGGCACGGCGTATCCGAAACGCATGGCATGGGCTGACTCGGCGCGGATGCCAAGAGCCCCTTGTACCGAGGTGTTGGTCTGCCCGAAATAGGTGAGCGCAAAAGCGCCCGCGCCGGTTTCGGTGCCCGCGCGCAATTTGTCGACAGCGAAGTCGATGCGGGCATAGGGCGACACCAGCAGGTCGCGCTCCCGCCATTCGTAGCCGCCCGTGAGCGAGCCGAAGATCTGCTGCCCACCGCGGCTTCCGAGCGCGAAGTCGTTCAGTGGCGCCACGAAGCGGCGGGTGTCGAAGTCGATCGACCCGATTCCCAGCAGCCCGTCGAGATAGGTCTTCTCTGACAGCTGGTAACTGCCATAGGCCGCCAGCGACACGCCCTTGGCACGGCTGACCGACCCGTCCGTGCCGATCAGGATCTTGTCCCTTGCAAAACCCACGCCGACGCCCACGGCCAGCTGCCGGTTGATGCGGCGGTCCACCCCGACACTGATGCCGTTGGAGCTGAACTCCGTGCCGCTGAAGCCGCCGGCCGCATCGCGGGTGCCGAAACTCGCCACGCCTTCGACCCAGTAGCTGGTGTTGCCCGTGGCGTCGGGTGTGGTGTTCAGGCCCAGGCCGGCCCCGATGCCGGCCAGGTCGACCGAGCGCGACTTGATGAGCGAGATGACGCTTTCGGAGAACGGCAGTGAGCGCAGCCCCGTGCCCAGGGCAATCGCGTTCAGGACCTCGCTTTCGCTGGCGGCCCTTCCGGCCTGCTCCAGCGGAGCTGCCAGCGGGCTTCCGCCCTGGGCCATGATCTCGCTGCCGATCGTGCGCGGCAGTGCCAGCGCCGCGCCGGTGGTGCTCGATGCGCCGAGCGGGACTGCGACCGCGCTGCGCGCAATGATGCCGCCCGGTGGCGGCGTGGTACCCGAGATGCCCATGGCCCCGGAGGCGCCTTGCGGCGTGCCTGTGCCCGGGCCCGTGACAGCCGCCTGCGCCGCAGCGAAACCACCGGACGCCAGTCCGGGCAGCGTTCCCGGAGCAGTCGACCGAAGCGCTCCGGTGGATGGGGACACCGTGCCCGCTCCGCGGTGCAAGGCCTCCATGCGGCGCTGGAAGTTGGACACCTGTGCGCGGGCAAAGCGCTGGGAGGTCTCTGCCTGAGCCGCGAGGGTGGCGGTGACGGCGGCGTCCTGCAGGGGATCCGGCCGGCCGGTCACGGTGACCTGCACGGTGCCGCGGGGCGATGTGCCGCCAGCGCCAATGCCGACGAAGCCGAAGCTGTCGGCGCCAAAGAAGTTGTTGGACGGGGTGTAGGTGACGCTGGTGCCGTTGGCAATGGCGGTTCCGTGCTGCGGGGTCGTGACGATCGTGACGCCGGTCGGCGCGAAGCCGCTGAACAGGCAGCTTGCCAGGTTCAGGGTGGTCGCGGTGTTGAGCGGCACCGACAGGGTGCAGGTCGTCGGCGCCGGGATCCCGATGGTGAAGCGCACCACGCGGCTGCCCGGTCCGACGGCATTGGTGGCGCCCAGCGTGGCGTCGAAGACGCCCGGGGTCGCGGGGGTGCCGGTGATCTCGCCGGTCGTGGCGTTCACCGCCAGGCCGGGGGGCAGGCCGGTGGCGCTGTAGGACTGGATCGGCAGGTTGGTGGCGACGATCTGGATCGGCGTGATCGGTACACCGGCGGACACCGTCGCGAAGGTGGGGCTGGAGATCGTCGGGACGGTACTCGGATTGATGGTGATGGCCAGGCTGAATGCGCCGCCGGTGCCGGCCGCGTTGGTGGCAGTCAGGGCGGTTGTCGTGCTGCCGCTGGTGGCCACGGTACCGCTGATGACGCCGGTCGAGGCATTCAGCGTCAGCCCGGCCGGCAGGGCGCTGCCCACCGCGACCGCGTAGGACAGGGTCGGTACGTTGCTGGCCACGATTTGGTAGGGGGTGATCGCCGCGCCCGCGCTGCCGGTCAGCGTCGCCGCACTGGTGATGGTGGGCACGGTGCTGGGGTTGACCAGCATGGCCAGCGGCAGGCTGTTGCCGGTGCCGGTCGCATTGGTGGCGCTCAGGGTGACCGTGAAGTTGCCGCTCTGGTTCGGTGTGCCGACGATCTGGCCGGAACTGTTCACCGTCAGGCCTCCCGGCAGACCAGCGCCCGAGTAGCCGGTGATGGGGGCGTTGGTGGTGTTGATCTGGATCGGTGTGATCGGTGTGCCCACCACACCGGCCACTGGCGGGATCGTGGCGGCCACAGAGGGCACGGTGTTCGGCACGATGGTGAACGCCACATTGAACGTGGCGCTGGTGCCACGGGCATTGGTGGCGCTCAGGCCGGTGGTGTAGGCGCCGCTCAGGGTCGGTGTTCCGGTGATGGCTCCGGTGCCCGGGTTGAGCGCCAGCCCGGGAGGCAGCGCGGACGGGCCCACCACCGCATACGACAGGATGGCCGGCTGGCTGGCCGTGATCTGGTAGCCGGCAAAAGGCTGACCGACGCCGGCGGAGACGGTGTTGGCGCCGCTGATCACCGGCACGACATCCGGCTCGATCTGCAGGCTCAGGTTGCCGCTGTTGCCGGTGCCGAAGCTGTTGGTGGCGGTAAGCTGTGACGTGAAGACACCGCTCTGGGTGGGTGTGCCGACGATGCGTCCGCTGCTGTCGACCGTCAGGCCAGGCGGCAAGCCGCTGGAGCCATAGGCACTGATCACGGGATTGGTGGCATTGACCTGGATCGGTGTGATCGCCGTACCCACCCGGCCCACCAGGGACGGGATCGTGGCTGTCACGACCGGAACGGCATTCGGCGCGATCGAGAAGCTCAGCACGAACGGGTTGCTGGCCCCCACCAGGTTGCTGGCCGTCAGGGTGGTCGTGAAGTTGCCGCTGGCCGTGGGGATGCCGGTGATGGCGCCAGTCGTGGTGTTCAAGGTCAGTCCGGGCGGCAGGCTGCTGGGCGACACCATCGCGAAGCTGGTGAGGGGCGCCTGGCTGGCCAGGATCTGGTAGGTGGCAATCGCGGACCCGACAGTGCCCGAAGCCGTGGCAGCGCTGCTGATGGCCGGCACCACGCTCGGGTTGATGCGGATGGTGGTGGTGGCCGTCGTGCCGGTGCCGGAGGCGTTGGTGGCGGTGAGTGCAATCGGGAAGTCGCCGCTGAGGTTCGGCGTGCCGACCAGTTGGCCTGCGCCGTTGACCGACAGCCCGCCCGGCAGGCCGGTGCCACCGAAGCCGATGATCGGCGGATTGGTGGCCGAGATCTGCACCGGCGTGATGGGTGTACCCACCACGCCGGTGGCCGTTGGCGACACGGCCAGTGGCGCGGTGACGGTGGGCAGCGTGGTGGGGGTGATGGTGAAATTCAGCACGAAGCCCGTGCTGGTGCCGAACGCGTTGGTGGCGGTCAGCGTGGTGCTGCTGGCACCGCTGGCCGTGGGAGTGCCGGTGATCGCGCCGGTGCTGGTGTTGAGGGTCAGCCCGGCCGGCAGCACACTGGGCGCCAGCACCGCATACCCGGTGATCGGCAGGTTGCTGGCCGTGATCTGGTAGCCGCCGAAGGCCTGGTTCTGGTTTGTCGTGACACTGCTGGCGCTGCTGATCACCGGGACCGCGTTCGGGTTGATGCGGATCGTGACCGAGGCGGTGCTGCCCGTTCCCCGCGCATTCGCCGCCGACACCACCACCGGGAAATCACCGCTCAGCGTGGGGGTGCCGGTGATGGCGCCGGTGTTGGCGTCGAGGTTCAGGCCGGGCGGCAGGCCGGTGGCTGCGTAACTGCCTGCGGTGATGGGCAGGTTGGTTGCGTTGATCTGGATCGTCCCGATGGGCGTGCCCACCGTGCCGGTCACGGTCGGTGCTGCTGCCAGGGTGGGCGTGGTGGTGACGGTGGGTACCGCACTCGGATCGATGCGGATCGTTACCGAGGCCGCACTCCCCTGCCCCCGCGCGTTCGACGCGCGCAGGGTTAACGTGAAATCACCACTCAGATCTGGGGTGCCGGTGATCAGGCCGGTACTGGTATCGAGCGAGAGGCCCGATGGCAGGCCGGAGGCCACATAACTGCCTGGGTTGATAGGGGGGTTGGTGGCGTTGATCTGGATCGGCGTGATCGGTGTGCCGACCGTTCCCGTGAGGCTGGGTGCGGCGGCCAGCGCCGGTGTGGAGCTCACCAGCGGGACGGCATCGGGTTCGATCCGCACCAGCACCGGCGTGGCGGAGCCGGTGCCGGAGGAGTTGGTCGCCTGAAGGGTCAGCGAAAAGTCACCGCTGCTGGTGGGCGTGCCACTGATCAGGCCGCCCGCATTCACCGTGAGGCCGGTGGCCGAGAGCCCGTTCACGGCATAACCGGTGATCGGCGGCCGGTTGGCGAGGATCTGGTAGGTCTGGGACAGGGCGCTGCCCACGGTGCCCAGCACCACGGGTGACACCGGAAGTGCGGGGGATGCGGTGATCACGCTCGGCGGCCCCGCAGAGCTCACCGTGATCGTGAAGTCACCCTGGCTGACCGCCCCCGCAGACGTGGTGGCACCAAAGGTGATGCCGCTGAAGCTGCCACTGGTGGTCGGTATGCCGGTCAACTGGCCGTTGCTGGTGTTGAAGCTCAAGCCGGGCGGCACACTGCTCATCGTGAAGCTGCCTGCCGTGACGGGTGTGGGGAAGGCGGTGACGGTGTAGGTCGCCATGGCCGTGTCCTGGGCCAGCGTGGGCGGGTTGCTGCTGGTGATGCCAGCCACGGTGATCGTGATGTCCTTGGTGACCTGGCCATCGCCGCCGTGGGTCGCGCCGCTGCTCGTGGCCCGCAGGCGCACGGTCGAAGTGCCGGTGCCGGTGGGAGTGCCGACAATCTGGCCAGAGGTGGCGTTGATGCTCAGTCCGGCAGGCAGGGGAAAAGCGGGATCGACAGAGAAACTGCCCGCCACGCAGCTGTTGCAGACAGCGGTGTACAGCGGGTTCACTGCCTGGGTATAGGTAGTCCCTTTGAATGCCGTGGCAGTCAGCGTGGTGTTGGTGATGCCCAGCACCGTGACCCGAAAGGTCTGCGACACGGAGCCGCTGGGGTTGGCCACGTTCACGGTGAAGCTGTCGCTGCCTGCAAATGTGGCAACAGACCGGTAGCTGATGTTGTAGCGCACGGTCGGAGCGTCCGACACCGTGGCCGCTACCGCAACCTGGGAGGCAGACACAGCAGCCGCATTGCTGGAATTCACGCCGCTGACGGTCAGGCCGCTGTCAGACGCCACACCGCTGCTGTTGTTGTCCTCGGCGGTTCCACCACCGGCAACGATGCGGGAGAAGATGTCTTTCACGGCGGTCACACCGGGGCGCACCGAAATCGCCAGGTTGCTGTCGACCGCTGGCGAAGGGGTGACGAACGCGGGCGCCTTGTACTGGCCGATGTACATCGCCAGCGCAAAATACTGGTCTCGTCGGGCGTCTGTCAGTGCGGTCCCGGTGCTGCCAAGATATAGCGACATGATGCCGCCGGGGGCGAATGAGGTTTCTATCATGGCCGCATTGTTGGCGGCTTCGGGATGGCGGGAGCCAACCCCTACCCCCTGCGTCCGATCCACGGGTGCCACCGGAGAGTTGGCGACCGACGCTGCCGTGAAGTGGCAGCTTTGGCACGACCCATGGGTGAAGCCAAGGAGGTTGGCAGTGTTGTAGTGGGTGCGCCCGGTGGCCACCTGGGTTTGCGCGTGCGCCCCCGAAACCACGCCCAGGGCCAGCAGGAGCAGCGCAAACACCGCCAGGGCCTTGCGGGATACCGCCCAGGAAACATTCCAGCCGGCGCCGGACACCGGTACCCTCGAGGATGCATCAGATTTGCGCTGGGTCATCGATCGCCGACACTTTCGCGGTGGGGCCGCCTGCGGTCGGACCAATCAACCGAGGAAACAGACAGCCAGCGCGGCCCGGGCCCGTGACCTGGCACAAGGGGACGCGGGACGAGTTTAACGACAAAGCAAGTGGTGGTAACTGTTCCGGGCAGCCTGCTGCCCGCACCGTGACTGCAGCGTTGCGGGGAATCCACAGTCGGCCATTCCCACAAGGCCACACAGGTGGCCGCAGGACCCGCTACATTCGGGTGCAATACCGCCAACTCGCCCCATGCCCACCGCCCTGCAACTCGCCGAAGGCCACCCCGAACTCACTTCGGCGGTACTGGCCTGCCGCAAACTGCTCCACCGCCGTGCGGTGGTGGCGGCAGCGGCCAGTGCCGTGCCCCTGCCCGGGCTGGACTGGGCGGTCGATGCAGCCCTGCTGGCGCGCCTGATACCCGCCATGAATGCCCGCTTCGGCCTGGCGCCCGACCAGATCGACCTGCTGCCGCCGGCCCAGCGCAACCAGGTGCAAAAGGCCATCGGCCTGGTCGGCACGGCGCTGGTCGGCAAATTCATCAGCAAGGAGCTTGTCCTGCGCATGGTGCAGACCATGGCGGTGCGCATGGGGGCCAAGCAGGCAGCGCGTTTCGTCCCGCTTGCAGGTCAGGCGGTGTCCGCCCTGGTGGGGTATTCGGTGATCCGCTACCTGGGGGAAGAACACCTCAAGGATTGTGTTCGCGTCGCCCTGGCCGCGCACCTGCGCCTGCCGGCGCCCGCCAGAGACTGGCCGCCAGCTCAGTAGCGCCAGTTCACGTTGAAGTGGACTTTCTCCCGCGGCGTGCCCGCCGGCAGGCTGGACAAGCCGCTGAGCACATGCGCAAAGTCGAGCGATGCGGACAAGGACGTGCCCTGGTTCCAGCGCACGCCGACGCCGAAACTGCTGGCCGAGGCGATCGGCAGCAGCACATTGTCGTGGTTGCGCACCTGCCCGCGGTCGTAGAAGGCCAGCAGGCGGGTGTTCGGCGCCACGGCAGGGGTCCAGACCTC
>JBIKTP010000067.1:0-8590 GCA_044348035.1 Burkholderiaceae bacterium | reverse complement strand
TCCGAGTTGCTCTGCAATGATTTTCTTGACGCGCGCTTCAATATCGCTCATGGGGTCCCTCAAAGGGTTGTGGAAGAATTCTGGATTTTAGCCGCCCCGCAAGGCCACCACATGTGCCGCGGTGCTTCGGGGCAGGCAAATAGATGGGCGCTGGGTATCAGACTACATGTACATGCCGCCATTGACATGCAGTTCCTGACCCGTCACGTATGCTGCGTGCGGTGAAGCCAGGTACGCCACCGCATGCGCGATTTCCGCGGGCTGCCCCAGGCGACCTGCCGGAATCTGACCCAGCAAGGCCTTCTGCTGCTCGGCGGGCAGGGAAGCTGTCATGTCTGTCTCGATGAAACCGGGCGCGACGCAATTGACCGTGATGTTGCGCGAAGCGAGTTCGCGCGCCAGGGCACGGGTCATGCCCACCACACCGGCTTTGGCAGCCGCGTAGTTGCACTGGCCGGGATTGCCGGAGGCCCCTACGACGGATGTGATGTTGATGATGCGGCCGTAGCGCTGCTTCATCATCGTGCGCATGACTGCTCGGCTCATTCGAAACACCGCCTTGAGGTTTGTATCGATGACTGCGTCCCAATCCTCGTCTTTCAGGCGCATGGCCAGCATGTCGCGCGTGATCCCAGCGTTGTTGACCAGAACATGCAGCCCCTCGCCGCGCCGGACGATCTGGTCGACAAGGGCTTCTGCAGCATCACCCTGCGTGACATTCAGGACGGCGCCGGTGCAGCCGGGAAATGCAGACAGGGCTTCGGAGATACCCTCGGCGCCAACCTCGCTGGTGGCCGTACCGGTCACGGCATACCCGAGGCGGGCCAGTTCGAGTGCGATGGCGCGCCCGATACCGCGCGAGGCGCCGGTCACCAGCGCGATCTGGGGGGTGGGGTCGATATTGCTCATGCTGTAGTGTCATGCAGCGCAGCTGCGACACTGTCGCAAGTCGCCGGGTCGAAAAGTGCCATGCCGGTCATCGCCGGGTCGATGCGCCCCACCATGCCGGTCAGGACCTTGCCCGGCCCACACTCGACGACGGTCGCGAGACCGCGCGCCTTGAGGGCCTGAATGCATTCGACCCAGCGCACGGCCCCAAAGGCCTGACGGTAAAGCGCGTCGCGGATACGCTGTGCATCGTGCTCCGCTGCGACATCCACGTTGTTGATGAGGGTGATGGCCGGCGCCTTCAACTCCAGGCCGGAGAGAGCCTCGCGCAGTTTTTCTGCGGCAGGCTGCATCAGGCTGGAATGAAACGGTGCAGACACCGGCAGCGGAAGTGCGCGGCGCGCGCCATGGGCCTTGAGCACCTCGCAGGCACGCTCCACTGCGGCCTTGGTGCCGGCGATCACGGTCTGTGCCGGCTCGTTGAAGTTGGCGGCCTGGACCAGTTCGGCTCTTCCCAGTCCAAAACCATGGGTCACCTCCGCGCACAAGGCAGTCACTTTGCCGGCCTCCAGGCCCAGCACGGCGGCCATCGCGCCGACACCGACCGGCACGGCTTCCTGCATCGCCTGGGCCCGCAAACGCACCAGAGGCGCGGCCTGAGTAAGGCTGAGCACGCCAGCAGCGACCAATGCAGAGTACTCGCCCAGGGAATGCCCGGCAACCGCCTGCGGTGCCGCGCCCGTTCGAGAGATCCAGGCTCTGTAGGTGGCCACACCGGCCACCAGCATCACAGGCTGGGTATTGGTTGTGAGCGCTAGGGCTTCTTTCGGCCCCTGTCGAACAAGGCCGCCAATGTCCTCTTGCAGAGCGTCGGAGGCTTCCTGAAGCGCCAGGGCAACCTCAGGGTCATCACCCCAGGCGTCGAGCATGCCCACGGACTGGGAGCCCTGGCCCGGGAAAACGAATGCAAACGGCTTCATCGTGTTCTTGTATGTGCTTGGCTGTCGAGTTGTCCGAGACCTTGCCGCCCAGAGCGACCGTGACCGGGTCAAAGGTTGAGCAGTACGGCGCCCCAGGTGAAGCCGCCGCCGACGCCTTCCAGCATCAGCAACTGGCCAGGCAGTATTTTGCCGCTGCGCACACCGGCGTCCAACGCCAGAGGGATCGACGCAGCCGACGTGTTGCCATGCTGGTCGACAGTCACCATGACATGGTCCATCGGGAGCTTGAGCCGCCTGGCCGTACTCTGCATGATGCGGATGTTCGCCTGGTGGGGAATCAGCCAGTCGAGGTCTGCGGCATCCTTGCCGGCCTTCGCCAGAACGGCCCGGGCCGACTCCTCGAGCACACCGACGGCGAGCTTGAAGACAGCCTGACCATCCATTTTCAACAACGGGTCCCCCAGGACCTGACCACCGGAAACACTGCCGGGAACGCAGAGAATGCCGACATGCTTGCCATCTGCGTGCAGGTCGGTCGCCAGGATTCCGGGTGTCTCGGAAGCTTCCAGCACGACCGCGCCGGCGCCATCACCGAAGAGCACACAGGTGGTGCGGTCGCTGAAATCGAGAATGCGCGAAAACACCTCCGAGCCAACCACCAATGCCTTGTTCGCAGCGCCGGTCTGGATCATGGCATCGGCGATCGTGAGCGCATATACGAAGCCGCTGCACACTGCCTGGACGTCGAACGCCGCGCCACCGGCCGAGCCCAGCTTGTGCTGGAGAATGCATGCGGTGGACGGAAAGACCATGTCGGGCGTTGACGTGGCCACGATGATCAGGTCGACCTCGGTGGCCAGCACTCCTGCAGCCTCGAGGGCCCGCTTGCCAGCCTCCAGGGCGAGGTCACTGCTGGCCATGTTCTGATCGGCAAAATGCCGGGCGCGGATACCGGTGCGCTCGACAATCCACTCGTCGCTGGTCTCTACGCCCTTGGCGGCCAGCTCCTGGACGAGATCGGCATTGCTCAGGCGCCGTGGCGGCAGGTAACTGCCGGTTCCAGTGATTCGGGTGTAGCGTCTCATGGGTTGTCTCGGGTGTGCGAGTGGGCCTGACATGCAGCCCCGGCCACCGCCAGCAGCGGCCGCGCATGGGCAATGCGGGTCTGGACACGTTCCAGCAATTGGTTGCGAGCCGCATCATACGCGCGTGCCAGAGCGTGCTCGAAGGCCAGCGAATCCGCAGAGCCATGGCTCTTGAAGACGAGTCCCCGCAAACCCAGCAAGGCGGCGCCGTTGTAGCGACGATGGTCAACGCGGCGCTTGAACGCACTGATCACCGGATAGGCCACCAGCGCGGCCATGCGGGTCCATACCGACCGGGAGAATTCTGCGCGCAGGAAATCCCCGATCATGGTGGCCACGCCCTCGGTCGCCTTCAGGGCCACGTTTCCGACAAACCCGTCACACACGACGATATCGACCGTACCCTTGAAGATGTCATTTCCCTCCACGTTGCCGTGAAAGCGCAGATCGCCAGCAGCATCGGCGGCACGCAGCAGCTCACCTGCTTTCTTGATGGTGTCATTGCCCTTGATGACCTCTTCGCCAATATTGAGAAGGCCTACCGTCGGGTTGCCGGTATCACGAAGCGCCGACACAAGCGCGGACCCCATGAAGGCAAATTGCAGGAGATGTTCCGCCGTGCAATCAACATTGGCGCCGAGGTCCAGCACCGTCGTGGCGCCACCTTTGGCATTGGGCAGCTGGGTGGCGATTGCCGGCCGGTCGATGCCGTCAGTGGTCTTGAGGAGGTAGCGCGATATCGCCATCAGGGCTCCGGTGTTGCCAGCAGAGACGGCCGCCTGGGCACTGCCATCCTTGACCTGCTGGATCGCGACCCGCATCGAGGAGTCCTTCTTCTTGCGCAGGGCGACCTCTACCGGGTCATCCATGCCAACCACCTCGCTGGCCGCCACCACGGTCATGCGGGGGTCCGACACGTCGCCGAGGCGGTCCGGCATGCCGACCAGTATGAGGCGGGCGTCCGGGTGATGCTGCAGGAAGTTGCGGCAGGCCGGCAGGGTCACGGAAACACCGTGGTCCCCGCCCATGCAATCAACGGCAATGGTTGTCATCGGTGGTCAGCACCCGCACCGGGGTTCGCAGTCTGGGCGCAGCCCATCAATACAAAAGCCCGACGCTACCATTGCGATAGCGCCGGGCTGGTGCTCATGGGCGAATGTCAGGCTTCGGTCTTGGTCTTGAGAACCTTGCGACCGCGATAAAAACCGGTCGGGCTGATATGGTGGCGCAAGTGGGTCTCGCCGGTGGTGGGTTCGACCGCGATGCCTGGCACCACCAGGGCATTGTGCGAGCGATGCATTCCACGCTTGGAAGGCGACTTCTTGTTCTGTTGGACGGCCATGATCCGCTCCTTGAGGCTTTGGCGTGGCGGCAGGCGCCGCGCCGGGTTGAGGGGCACGCAGACAGTCGTGACTGTGCGAAGCCCGCGAGTATAACCCAACTACCCTGAAGACTTGCCACTGGCCGACTTCAGCCCAGCCAGCGCAGCGAAAGGGTTCGGCCGGGGCGCCGGTTCAGCGATCCCCGGGTCGGCGACCGACATCGGCCCCTGAACCGGGCACGAATCATGCCGCGGGATGTAGGGCAGCTCCAGCAGCAACTCGTCCTCGATCAGCGCATGCAGGTTGAAGTCGGGGGCAAGAACCAGGATGTCCTCCTCGCAGATCTCGTCCTGGGCGGTGGCGGTGGGCTCGTCAGCGACGAATCGGAACCATCGATCCACCACCACAGGCATATGCAAAGAGCCCAGGCAACGCTGGCAGACAAGGGCAACGCCGGCATGTGCCTGCAAATGGAGCCAGTACTGGGGCTCCGCGGAGTGGTCATCGCGCACCTCGCCACGCGCAGCCCAACGGACCTGACTGCCCCCGTGGTCACCTGTGCTGGCCTCCTCCACCCGCGCGAACTCTTCCAGAGCCTCCGAGCCCTCCAGGCTGCCGCCTGACTGGGCGAAGGCCCGCACGTCAAGCCGGCGGGGAGAGGGCACATGGGTCATGCACCGAGTGTAAGAGAATCACCCCATGCCCAGCGCAACTGCCCGCCCCGTCATACTGGGGTCCACCTCACCCTACCGCCGCGAATTGCTGGCCCGGTTGCGCATCCCCTTCGTCGTGGTCGCGCCGCAGGTGGACGAAACCCCCAGCGCTGACGAGACACCTCAACAGCTTGCATGCCGGCTGGCACTGGCGAAGGCACGGGCTGTGGCCCGGCTCCATCCGCTCGCAGTCGTGATCGGATCCGACCAGGTGGCAGACCACGCGGGTACGCCGCTTGGCAAACCGCTGGTGCACGACATTGCTGTCGCCCAGTTGCGGCGCATGAGCGGGCGAGACATCGTGTTTCAGACAGCGGTCGCCGTCGTGTGCCTGGACAGCGGGTTCTCGAAAATGGAACTGGCGCAGGTCCATGTCCGTTTCCGGGCCCTTGGCGACCACGACATCGAGTCCTACCTGCGCGCAGAGCAGCCCTACGACTGCGCCGGCAGCGCCAAGAGCGAGGGCCTGGGGATCGCGCTGCTCGAATCCATCGTGAGTGACGATCCGACCGCCCTGGTGGGTCTGCCCCTGATACGCACCAGCAGGCTGCTCAGGGAAGCAGGCATAGAACTGTGGTGAAAGACGACCCTGACCGCATGCCTCCAGGGGACGGCAAGGGGCGCCTTTTCCTGGTGCCCGCACCGCTGGATTTCGGCTGCAAGGAGTCATCGGCGCTGCAAGAGCAGCTGCCACAGGCCACGCTGCAAACCGCTGCGCACATCAGCCACTGGATCTGCGAAAACGCCAAGTCCCTGCGGGCCTACCTCGCGCGGGTGAACACTGTCCATGCGCTCGGCACGCCCCTGCAGGCCTTGCAGATCACGGAACTGCCCCGTGAAGTACACAAGAAGGGCGATCACCACGGCAACTTCGATGCCACCCCGCTGCTGGCAGCGGCATGTGCAGGGCACGACATGGGGCTCGTGAGCGAAGCAGGCATGCCGGCCATCGCCGACCCAGGGTCCTCGGTGGTGCGAGCCGCTCACCGCCTCGGGCTGGAGGTGATCGCACTGGTGGGACCGGTTTCATTGATGCTCGCGCTTGCCGCCAGCGGCCTGAACGGCCAGAGTTTTGCATTCGTCGGCTACCTGCCGTCCGACCAGGCCGGGCGGGCTCAAC
This sequence comes from Burkholderiaceae bacterium, assembly GCA_044348035.1. GTDB lineage: Bacteria > Pseudomonadota > Gammaproteobacteria > Burkholderiales > Burkholderiaceae_C > CAISIP01. The sequence continues at coordinate 2,521 of JBIKTP010000067.1, read as the reverse complement.
GCTTGCGGGAACTGGAGGGACTGGCCCGCAAGACCGGCCAGACCCAGCTGTTCATCGAGACCCCCTACCGAAACACCGCTCTTCTGCAGACCCTGCTGCAGACGCTGGCACCGACTACGCGCCTGGCAGTGAGCAGTGGGCTGACGACGCCACAGGCGCGCACCACCAGCAGTACTGTTGCGCACTGGCGCGCGCAGCAATGCGGCCTGGACAACCACACGCCCGCCGTCTTCGGGATCGGGCCCTGACGCTCGGCAATCAGCGAATCAGCGACGCCGAGCGCAGGGCCTTGATTGCGCCATCACCGACCGAAGCCCCGAAGCGCTTGACCAGGCGCTCGGCCACGTTCTCGCGGCGGGTGTAGTCGATGATGTCCTCGGCCTTGACGATCTCGCGGGCCACGAAATCCATGCTGCCAAGCTGATCCGCCAGCCCCAGTTCAACGGCCTGCTGGCCGGTCCAGAAAAGGCCGCTGAAGGTATCCGCGTCCTCCTTGAGGCGCTTGCCCCGGCCCACCTTCACGGCATTCACGAACTGCTGGTGGATCTGATCCAGCATGGCCTGGGTGAACGCCCTCTGGCGTTCGCTCTGCGGGCTGAACGGATCCAGAAAGCCCTTGTTCTCTCCCGCAGTCATGAGCCGTCGCTCGATACCGAGCTTGTCCATGAGCCCGGTAAAGCCGAAGCCATCCATCAAGACGCCAATGCTGCCGACAACACTGGCCTTGTCGACAAAGATGCGGTCGGCGGAGACGGCGATGTAATAGGCGGCCGAGGCGCAGGTTTCCTCTACCACGGCATACAGCGGCTTCTTGTACTGGGCCTTGAGCCGACGCAACTCGTCGTTGATGATGCCGGCCTGCACCGGACTGCCGCCCGGTGAATTGATCAGCAACACCACGGCCTGCGCGCCCTGGTCCTCGAATGCGGCGCGCACCGCGCCGAGCACCACCTCGGCGCCAGCATCCCCGCCTGAGGAGATCTCCCCGCTGATCTCGACCATGGCCGTGTGGGGCGCGGAAACATCCGACGCCGCGTCTCCCCGATGGAGCGCTACCCAGGCCAGTCCGACAAAGAAGACCAGCCATGCGAGCCGGACAAAAGTGCGCCATCGTCTGGCAGCGCGTTGTTCCTGGAGTGCAGCGAACGCCAGTTTCTCGAGCATGGCACGTTCCCAGCCAGGCGCCTCGGTGCCGCGCGCGGCAGATGGCAATGACGCCTGCTCAGGTGTCGAAGGGTCGTTCATGTCAGAACTCGATAGGTTGAAGGTTATGGGCAGTATGCCAGTGCACGACGCCGTCATGCTCTTCCATGGCAATCTTGACCAGACCACCCCTGCAGGGCCCGCCGCTGCATCGGCCGGTGTCCGGGCGGTAGGTGGCGCCATGGGTGGCACAGATCAGCCAATGACCCGTCGAGTCAAAGACGCGGTCAGGCTGGTAGTCCAGCTCCATTGGAACATGGGTGCAGCGGTTCAGGTAGGCATGGGCCTGGCCGTTGTAACGAATCGCAAAGGCACGGCAGCTCTGCCCCTGGTACAGCACGTCGAACCCGACGGCAGCGCCACCGTCGCGCAAGTCATCCGAAGCACACAGGGCGCGGGCGGTGGACATCACGGCGCTCAGGCGTTGTCGATCAGCCAGGCATGCAGCTCGGGCACCGAATGCGCGATGAAGCGGGGCTCCAGTGCACCGAAGGCATCTGGCGCGTGGGCGCCATAACTCACCCCCACGCTGGCACAGCCGGCATTCACCGCCATCTGCAGGTCATGGGTGGTGTCCCCGATCATGAGCACACGCGGCGCCTCGACGCCCAGTTCCGCCATCAACTCATGCAGCATGCGCGGATGCGGTTTGCCTGCCGTCTCATCCGCGGTACGGGACGCATCAAACAGCCCTCGCAACTCGACGGCCGCCAGACAGGCATCCAGTCCCTTGCGGCTCTTTCCGGTGGCGACCGCCAGCAGATGCTGCTGAGCCTTGAGTTCCGCCAGCATCGGGATCACACCGTCGAACAGACTGATGGCATCCTGCCGGGCCAGGTAGTGGTGGCGGTAGCGCGCCCCCAGCTCAGGGTACTTCTCCGGCGGGACATCCGGCGCGGCCAGGGCCAATGCCTGGAGCAACCCCAGGCCGATCACATGCGAGGCTGCCGCATCGGAGGGCACCGTGCCACCGACGTCATGCACTGCGGCCTGGATGCATCGCGTGATGATCGCCGTCGAATCGAAGAGAGTTCCATCCCAATCGAAAGCCACCAGATCGAACGCGCGCCGGCGTCCCCTTGGGCGGGGGGAAGCAGGCAGATCAGTCGGACGCGAGTTGGACATGGTCAAGGAAAAGTGTCAGGTCGGAAGGCAGTTCGGCGGTCAGCGCAATCCGTTCACCACTGTGCGGGTGCGTGAACTGTAACCGCCAGGCATGCAGAAACATCCGGCGCAGGGGTATCGGGTTGCTGGCGCGTTGCAAGGATTTGTTCAGCTCGAAATCGCCATACTTTTCATCACCGATGATCGGCAGACC
>JBIKTP010000614.1:0-2740 GCA_044348035.1 Burkholderiaceae bacterium | reverse complement strand
AGCTGCAGGGCACGGCGCCCGGAGCCCGCGTTCGGGTGTCCCTGGGCGGCAAGACGGATGCCCGCCTCGGCGGTGGGCCGCTCGCGCTCGACGCCACCGTGCGGCTGCACAGCGACGGCCGCTATTTCGCCGACGGGCCCATGACCGGCGGCCTGGACAAGAGCTGGGGGCCGACGGTCGTGCTGCAGGTTGCTGGCATCGACATCCTGGTCGTATCGCTGCCGGCGCAGATCCTGGACCTGGCACAGTTCACGGCCTTCGGCATCCAGCCGCAGGGCTGCAGGGTGGTGGCGCTCAAGTCCATGCAGCATTTCCGCGCCGCTTTCGAGCCCATCGCGGCCAAGGTGGTCGTGTGCGACAGCGGCGCGCTGTGCACCCCCAGCTTTGCGGCCCTGTCCTATCCGCACGTCCCCAGACCCATCTTCCCGCTGGATGACGGCTTCGACCTGACCGCCTGGCGCCAGGCCCGTGCAGCGTAGGCGCCTGCTCGCCGCAAGCGCCGGCGCGTGTGTGCTGCCCCTGACGGCCTGCATGCAGTTGCCGGACCGTCCGCCGGGCGCGACGGGACACCACCGCCCGCCAGACCTGCCGTCCAATGCACTGCGACGCATCGCGTTCGGCTCCTGCATCGACCAGAACCGGCCGCAGCCGATCTGGGGCCCCATCCTGGCGGCGCAGCCGGACCTGTTCATCTTCGGCGGTGACAATGTCTACGCCAGCGCACCGCCCTGGTCCCGCGACCGGCTGGAGCAGGCCTATGCGAAATTGGCCGCCGACCCGGGTTTCGCCAGGCTGCGCACCACGGTCCCGCATCTGGCCACCTGGGACGACCATGATTACGGCCTCAACGATGGCGGCGCCGGTTTTTCCGGCCAGCAAGCCGCACAGCACGCGTTCCTCGCCTTCTGGGGCGCGGCCGCCGACGATGCCCGGCATGCCCGGCCGGGAGTGCACCATGCGGTCCGGCTGGGTCCTCCCGGGCGACGGGTCCAGATCATCCTGCTGGATGGCCGGACATTCCGCTCGCCACTGCGGCCCACGGACCGCCCGATGGCGCCGGGGCGGGAACGTTATCTGCCCGACCCGGACCCGGCCAAGACGATGCTCGGTGACGCGCAATGGGCCTGGCTGGAGGCACAGTGGATGCTCCCGGCAGACCTGCGCCTGGTCGTGTCCGGCGTGCAGGTTCTGGCCGAGGGCCATGGCTGGGAATGCTGGGGCAACCTGCCCCGTGAGCGCCAGCGCCTGCTGGACCTGGCCCGGCACGACCGGGCTGGCGGGGTGGTGTTCCTATCGGGTGACCGGCATGTCGGCGGCATCTACCGCCAGGATGCGGCTGGCCGGGAACCTCTGTACGAGGTCACCTCCAGCGGCATGACCCATGCCTGGGCACAGGCACGTGAGGACGGTCCGAACCGCATCGGTGCGCTGGTGCGAGACAACCATTTCGCGCAACTCGACCTGGATTGGGCCGCACGCAGCATGCAGATCACGTTCAAGGGCGCCACAGGCGCAGTCCTGCGGACAATGACGGTCTGGCTGGCCGCTGCGCAGACCTGAGCATGACCGGCTGGCGCCCCTGCGCCGCAGTCTGCCCCGTCGACCACTATGGCGGATGCGAGGTGGCTGCCGCCTCCGGTCTGCGCCGGGCCGTCCACGCCAGATTGGCCAGTACGGCCAGCAGGATCACAGCACCACCCAGCAGGCTTTGCCGCGTGACAGCCTCACCGAACAGGGCATAGGCCCACAGCGGCGCCAGGGGAATCTCGACCATGCAGATGAGCGACGCCAGCACCGCCTTGACACGCTGTACGCCCAGCAGGAACAGGCCGAAACCCACCCCGATGTTCATGAAGCCGTACAGCCAGAGCCAGGCCAGGTCTTGGCCACTGGTGTGCGAGAAGCTGGCGAATGGCAGCACCATCAGTGCGGCCAGGATGGCGCCGGTGTAGGTGACCTTGACCATGTCCGCCTGCGGATACCGCTTGATCCCGACCGTTTCCAGGGCGAACATCACCACCGCGACAAAGCTCAGGAGCGACCCCAGAACGTTGTGCAGAGACGGCTGCCCCTGCAGGATCAGCGCCACCCCGAGCGCGACGCTCCCGGCGCAGGCCAGGTCCACCCGCTGAATGCCCGTGCGCAGCAGCCAGGCTGACAGCATCAGGGTGATGATGGGAAACGCGCCATAGATGAACACCACGTCGGCCACCGTGGTGTAGTAGAACGCGGCGACGAAGCTGAGCATCGCAATGGCCGTGATGACCGACAGCACCCATTCTGGCCGGCTCAGGCGCCACAGCCCGCCTGCCACGGGTCGCTGATCCAGGAGCAGCCGCAATGCCAGGACCGTCAACCCGCCCAGCAGCGAACGCCAGAACAGCGTGGTGAACATGTCGGTGCTGACCAGCTTTGGAAAAAGCCCCGCGGTGCTCCAGGACAAGGCCGCCATCAGCAGCAGCGACACCCCCAGCCAGAAACTTGCGCGGCTGGTCACGACGCGCCCGCCGCATGCAGGTGGTCGTGCAATGCACGGCCGTCGCCAAGCCGGAGCACCTCCGGGGCGCCGGCACCACCGCCCTTCAGATGACTCAGCAGCAGGCGGTAGGTATCGAGGTCGAAGGCCAGCGCCTGCCGGCTCTGCAGCGCATCCTCCAGCGCATGATGGTCGTGCACCGTGGCCAGATGGCACCAGTGGTCGAACACGTGGATATCGGTGCGGCCGCTCGTGTCGTCGTGC
>JBIKTP010000613.1:0-2743 GCA_044348035.1 Burkholderiaceae bacterium | reverse complement strand
CGTCAGCCGCAATGCCCACCACTAAACTCGGCCTATGCCCCACCCACTTCCCACCCTGGCCCAGATCGAGGCCGCCGCAGCGCTGGTCTACCGCGAATTCCAGGCCACGCCGCAGTACCGCTGGGCACTGCTGAGCGAACGCCTGGGCACCGACTGCTGGGTCAAGCACGAGAACCACAATCCGGTGGGCGCGTTCAAGATCCGCGGCGGACTCACCTACTTCGACATGCTGCAGCACGAGGGCCGCCTGCCGAAGGAGGTGGTCAGTGCCACCCGCGGCAACCACGGCCAGAGCATCGCCTGGGCCGCGCGCACCCATGGCGTAGCGTGCACCATCGTCGTACCCGAGGGCAATTCGGTCGAGAAGAATGCCGCCATGCGGGCGCTGGGCGCACGGCTCATCCAACACGGCGCCGATTTCCAGGACAGCCGCGAACACGCGCTGCGCCTGGCCACCGAGCGCGGCGCGCACATGGTGCCCAGCTTCCACCCGGCACTGGTGCGCGGCGTGGCCACCTACTGGTGGGAGTTCTTCCGCGCCGTGCCGCAGCTGGATGTGGCCTATGTGCCGATCGGCCTGGGTTCTGGCGCCTGCGCGGCCATCGCCGCCCGGCAGGCCCTGGGCCACCGGGTGCGCATCGTCGGCGTGGTCAGCGCACACGCGACCACCTATGCCGACTCGCTGGCCGCCGGGCGCGTGGTGCCGGCGCCGGTGACCACGCAGCTGGCCGACGGCATGGCCTGCCGCATTGCCGAGCAGGACGCTCTGGAGCTGCTCGCGCCCCAGCTCGACCATGTCGTGCAGGTCACCGACGCCGAAGTGGCCCATGCCATGCGCGCCCTGTTCCACGACACCCACAACGTGGCCGAGGGCGCGGGCGCTGCCGCTTTCGCCGCGGCCCTGCAGGAGCGCAACGCCCTGCGCGGCCTCACCGTCGGCACCACGCTGTGCGGCGGCAACGTGGACAGCACGGTGTTCGCCCGCGTGCTGGCCGGCGCCTGAACCGATGAAGTACCTGCAGGGTTACCCGCAGGGCCTGCTGGACGATGTGGCCGGCCTGCTGCAAAGCGGCCAGCTGGGCCCGCGGCTGCAGCGCCGCTACCGCAGCACGCACATGGTGCGCACCGACCGCGCGCTGTACGACTACGTGATGGACCTCAAGTCCCGCTACCTGCGCGGTGCCGACCCACTGAGCAAGATCGCCTACGACAACAAGCTGCATGTGATCGCGCATGCGCTGGGCACGCACACCGCGGTGTCGCGCGTGCAGGGCGGCAAGCTCAAGGCCAAGCGCGAGATCCGCATCGCCAGCCTGTTCAAGGAGGTACCGGCGGAGTTCCTGCGCATGATCGTGGTGCACGAGCTCGCGCACCTCAAGGAAAAGGGCCACGACAAGGCCTTCTACCAGTTGTGCACCTACATGGAGCCCGACTACCACCAGCTGGAATTCGACCTGCGCCTTTACCTGACGCATCTGGATGAGGTGGGGCCCATCGACTGGGCGACCACGGGCACGCCTGCGGCCGGATAAGCGCTTCCCGGCAGCTTCCCGGGCCCCGCGCCAGAGGGCGCCTGCGAGGCCCGGATGTTACGAAAGTTTTACCACTGCGCACCAGACGCGCAACGCGTCAGGCCCCGCGCTGCCCGTAGACTTGCGTGCCGCCCCCGAACCGCTCCATCCCCTGCCGACCCGCGCATGTTCCTCCTCTCCCGTACTGCCCTCGTTCCGGGCGCGCTGCTCCTGCTCGCGGCATGCGCCGCAGGGGCGCAGCCGGCGACGCCCTCCTGGCAGCAATGCCGTGCCCTGACCACCGACGCCGCCGCCCGGCTGGCCTGTTTCGACGCCTGGGCACAGGCCCGTCAGGAGCCACCGGGCGCCGCACCGTCCAGGCCACCCGCTGCTGCGCCGGCCGAGGTCCAACCGGGTGCCACGGCACCTGACGTGGCCGCGGCATCGGCCGCATCGCCCGCGCCTTCCTGCCGCGGCGGCCTGACTTCCGAACTGTCCCGTTACTGGGAACTCGAGAACGCGAGCGACTGCGGCACCTTCTCGATCCGCGGCTACCGGCCGATCAGCCTGTCCTGGATCGGGTCGGACTCTGTCAACACCGCGCCGACCTCGCCCACGCCAGGGCATACGGCACCCTACCGGGCCTACGAGAACGCCGAGATGCGCATCCAGCTCTCGGTGCGCACCAAGATCGCGCAGGGCCTGCTCACCAAGGGCGGCGCGCAGGGCCTGGACAGCCTGTGGTTCGGCTATACCCAGCAGTCGTACTGGCAAATCTTCAACCGCGAGCTGTCCCGGCCATTCCGCAGCACCGACCACGAGCCCGAGCTGACCTACATCTACCCCACCGACGCGATGCTTCCGGGCGGCTGGCGCCTGCGCTACAGCGGTATCAGCGCCGTGCACCAGTCCAATGGGCAGAGCCTGCCGCTGTCGCGCAGCTGGAACCGGGTGGTGCTGATGGCCGGCATGGAGAAGGGCGACCGGTTCTCGCTGCAGGCCCGGGCCTGGGCGCGGTTGCCCGAGCGCAACGTCGACGACGACAACCCCAACATCAGCGACCTCATCGGGCGGGCAGAACTCACCGGCAACTGGCACGCCTCGGACAGGCACACGCTGGGCCTGACCGTGCGCCATTCGCTGCGCAGTGCGGCGCGCGGGTCGGTCCGGCTGGAATGGCTGTACCGCCCGCTGGGCACGCAGCCCAACGGGCTGGCCAGCGGGCTGCGCAT
>JBIKTP010000612.1:0-2747 GCA_044348035.1 Burkholderiaceae bacterium | reverse complement strand
CAGTGCGTCACTATTTCGTCGAAGCTCCAACCCAGCCGTGACGATGGCCTGATCAACCGGGGACACTGCAATGAAATCCATGCTTCTGGCCGCCCTTTTGGCGGGAGCCCTGGTGGACGCCCATGCACAGACGTCACCGCGCAAGCCTGTGGGCGGGCCGGATGCAAAGCCTGCTCACAGGGAAATCCGTGTCCTGGCGCGCAACATTGCAGCCGAGGCACGTGCACCGTTGACACAGGCTGAACTCGATGTCGCGGGAAGGGTCCATGTGGGAACGCTGCCTTGCGAGCTGGGGCAGACCGTCGTGCTGGCGCCTGATGTTGCGCAGGCGGGTTACTTCACATTGCGCCTGGGCTCGAAAGGCTACCGTGTCGCACCGGAGGAAACCACCACGGGCGCCATCCGGCTGGAGGACAAGGCTGCTGGAATCGTCTGGCTCCAGTTGGCCAACAAGTCAATGCTGATGAGCCAGAGGCTGGGGCGCCGGCTCGCCGACGAGTGCCGCAGTCCCTTGCAGGCTCAGGTTGCGCAGGCCATGCTGGTCAACCCGCCGCCCAGCGTGCTGGACGCGGTCCCCAAGGTGGCTACGCCGACGGCGACGGCCTCGGACTGACCGCCTATCGCTGTTTTCATTGTTTTTTGATTTCCAGGAGAAAACCATGTTGCAAGATTACCGTACCCATGTTGCCGAGCGCGCCGCCCTTGGCATTCCGCCCTTGCCGCTGTCGGCAAAGCAGGTGGCGGATCTCGTCGAACTGCTCAAGAGCCCGCCGGCAGGCGAGGAGGGCACGCTGCTCGAACTGATCACCTACCGGGTGCCGGCCGGTGTGGATGATGCGGCCAAGGTCAAGGCCAGCTACCTCGCGGCGGTGGCCCATGGCAGCGAGAAATGTGCGCTGATCAGCCGCGAGAAGGCCACGGAACTGCTGGGCACCATGCTGGGGGGTTACAACATCAGCCCCCTGGTGGATCTCCTGTCCGATGAGTCGGTCGCCCCGGTGGCGGCAGCCGGCCTCAAGAGGACACTGCTGATGTTCGACCAGTTTCACGACGTCAAAGAAAAGGCGGACAAGGGCAACCCCCATGCGCGCGCCGTGCTGCAGAGCTGGGCCGATGGCGAGTGGTTCACGAGCCGCCCGGAAGTACCCAGGAGCATCACTGTCAGCATCTTCAAGGTGGCGGGTGAAATCAACACCGATGACCTGTCGCCGGCGCCGGACGCCTGGAGCCGCCCCGACATTCCCCTGCATGCGCTGGCCATGCACAAGAACGCCCGGCCCGGCATCACACCCGAGCAGGATGGCAAGCGCGGCCCGGTGAAGTTCATCGAAGACCTGCGCGCGCGCGGTCATCTGGTGGCCTATGTGGGTGATGTTGTCGGAACGGGTTCCAGCCGCAAGTCGGCGACCAACTCTGTACTGTGGTTCACCGGGGAGGACATCCCCTACGTCCCGAACAAGCGCTTTGGTGGTGTGTGCCTGGGCGGAAAGATCGCGCCCATCTTCTACAACACGATGGAGGATTCCGGGGCCCTGCCGATCGAACTCGACGTCAGCCAGATGAACATGGGCGACGTTGTGGAGCTGCTGCCCTACGAAGGGCGCGCCGTCAAGGACGGCAAGGTCATCGCCGAGTTCAGCCTCAAGAGCGAAGTGCTGCTGGACGAAGTCCGTGCAGGTGGCCGCATCCCGCTCATCATCGGCCGTGGTCTGACTGCCAAGGCGCGCGAGGCGTTGCGCCTGCCACCGAGCACCTTGTTCCGTCTGCCGCAAAATCCCGCGGATACGAAGTCCGGATTCACGCTGGCCCAGAAGATGGTCGGGCGCGCCGTCGGGCTGCCCGATGGGCAGGGCGTGCGCCCGGGAACCTATTGCGAACCCCGCATGACGTCCGTGGGTTCACAGGACACCACCGGCCCGATGACCCGTGACGAGCTGAAGGACCTCGCCTGCCTGGGCTTCAGCGCCGACCTCGTGATGCAGTCTTTCTGTCACACGGCGGCGTATCCGAAGCCGGTCGACGTCAAGATGCACCATGAACTGCCGGATTTCATCAGCACCCGTGGCGGCATCAGCCTTCGGCCTGGCGACGGCATCATCCACAGCTGGCTGAACCGCATGCTGCTGCCAGATACGGTGGGCACCGGTGGCGACAGCCACACCCGCTTTCCGATCGGCATCAGCTTCCCGGCAGGTTCCGGCCTGGTCGCCTTTGGAGCTGCCACGGGCGTGATGCCGCTCGACATGCCGGAGAGCGTGCTGGTCCGCTTCAAGGGCCAGATGCAGCCTGGTGTGACACTGCGTGACCTCGTGAACGCGATCCCGCTGTATGCGATCCGGGCCGGGCTGCTGACCGTCGCCAAGCAGGGCAAGAAGAACATCTTCTCGGGGCGGATCCTCGAGATCGAGGGTCTGCCGGACCTCAAGGTGGAGCAGGCCTTCGAACTCAGCGATGCCTCCGCCGAGCGCTCGGCGGCCGGTTGCACCGTGCACCTGGACAAGGCGCCGATCATCGAGTACATCAACAGCAACATCACCATGTTGAAGTGGATGATCTCGACGGGCTACCAGGACACCCGCACGATCCAGCGCCGTATCGATGCGATGCAGGCCTGGCTGGCCGACCCGGTTCTCATGAAGGCCGATGCGGACGCGCAATACGCCGCAGTGATCGAGATCGACCTGGCGGATGTGCATGAGCCGATCGTGGCCTGCCCCAACGATCCGGACGACGTGAAAACGCTCTCG
>JBIKTP010000066.1:0-8636 GCA_044348035.1 Burkholderiaceae bacterium | reverse complement strand
GTCGATGAAGCCCTGCGCGGTGCCGAAGGGGTCGAGCTTGAGCGCATGGAAACCCATGCCCACCACGGACTCGGCCGCCTGCACGAAGGCCTCGGGCGTGCGCTCGGTGCGGTACCAGCCATTGGCGTAGGCCGGTACGCTGTCACGCACCCGGCCCCCCAGCAGCTGGTGGATCGGCACGCCGAGCGATTTGCCCAGGATGTCCCAGCAGGCCACCTCGATGGCGGCCACGGCGGTGCGGTGGATGTGGCCGCCGTCGAGCGAGACGCTGTCCATGAGCCGTTTCGAGAGCCAATTGACCTGGCGCGGGTCCTGCCCGATGGCCAGGTGCTCCAGTTCGCGCACCGCGGTTTCCGTGGTGCGGATGAAGCCGTTGAGTGTGCCCTCGCCGATGCCATGCAGCCCGCTGTCGGTGTGCAGGCGCAATAGCAGCCAGTTCTTCCAGCCCGCACTGACCGTGCAGGTCTCGATCGCGGTGATTTTCACGCTGCCTGTCTCCGGTCGTTCTTGTTCGTCTGTATATTATTATAAGAATATGGCGGCGCGTCGAGTGCCAGATCCTGGCCTGCGCAATCCCCGGGGCGCCATTCCCTCAGGTTTCGGTCAGCACAACCACCGGCCGGTGCTGGCGCGCGGTCAGCCAGGCGCTGGACATGCCACACACCGCAATCAGCAGGATGCCGCCCCAGGCCCACTGGTCGGGCACGTGGGCGAATATCCACCATCCGAACAGCACGGCGAATCCGATCTGGCAGTACATGTAGGGCATCAGCGTCGAGGCCGGCGCGCGCCGGTAGGCCTGCGCCAGCAGGAAGTGCCCGATGGCGCTGGCCGTGCCCATCAGGCACAGCGCCGCCCAGGTCAGCGCGGAGTCGACCGCCGACCAGGTCCAGGGCAACAGCAGCAGGGTCAGGCCGGCACACAGCCAGACGGTGCACAGGTGGGTGGTGGTCGGGTTTTCGAGGCGGCCCAGGTGGCTGGAGATCAGCTGGAACCAGCTGCTGAAGACCACGCAACCGATCGGCAGCACCACCCACCAGCCGAACCCGACGCTGCCGCCGGGGCGGATGATCATCATGGCCCCGATCAGGGCGCCGGTCACGAACACCCACTGCCACACGGAGATTCTTTCCTTCAGCACCACCACCGCCAGCACCGTGACCAGCATGGGCACCAGCATGACGATGGCGGCGAATTCGCCCACCGGCATGTATTTCAGCGCCGCCATCGCAAACAGCGTGGTGATCGCGAACACCGCCGCCCGCAGCAGCTGCAGCCTGGGATGGCGCGGCACGAGAATGCCGCGGCCGTGCATCGGCAGCAGCACGGCGGTGGACACCACGGCCTGCAGCAGATACCGCATGGACAGGGCCATCAGCACCGGTACCGAGGCCATCGCGAATTTCGCGCTGGTATCCAGGATGGCGAAACACAGCGTGGCCAGCGTCATCAGGCCGATGCCGGCGAAGATGCTCGCGCGGCTGTAGCTCACGGCCCGGCCTTCACGCCACCCTGGGCCCCGTCACCATGCGCCAGCGGGTCACGCGCATCGCGGTGTGCCCCACCCTGTGACCAGACCAGCGGGAACAGGGCATCTTCCATGGGCGCACCGTCCGGGAGCCGCAATTCCAGCCCGGGGAAAGGCGGCGATGTCCGCCAGGGCCGCAGCGCATGCCGGGCGTCGTCGCCGAAATAGCGCGCGGAGAACACCCGCCGACGCTGCCCCGGGCCCGTGCCGCTGCTCGCGTGCAGCGCCAGCATGTGGAAGGCCACCACATCGCCAGGCTCCAGGGCCCAGCCGATCTGGCGGTGCTGCTGCGGCCGGCCGTCGATGTCCGGCAGTTCGGCCAGCGTGCCCTCGGGGAACCATTTCGCCTGCTGGTCGCGGAAGGTGCGCGGCATGTACCAGGTGCCCGCATGGGAACCGGCCACGAACCGCAGCGTGCTGGCCAGCGGCACCGGGTCGACCGGGATCCAGAAGCTGACATTCTGCCGCCCGGCCACGTTGTAATACGGCTGGTCCTGGTGCCAGGGTGTTGCCTGCCGGGTGCCCGCTTCCTTGACCAGCAGGTGGTCGTGGTACAGGCGCACCTGCTGGCTGGACATCAGCCGGGCGGCCACCTCGGGCAGCGCGGATTCGAACAGGATGTCGCGGTAGGGCGGGTTGTCCTGCCAGGTGCAGAAGTCCTCGATGAAGCGTCCCGGGTCGTCCGGCTCGCTGGCCACCATCGCCAGGGCGCTGGGATGGGCCAGGTTGTGTTCGATGCCCTGGGCCAGGCGTGCGACCTCGGCCGCATCCAGCACCTGGCGCAGCACCACTGCGCCGTCGCGCTGGAAGTCCGCGACGGTCCCGGTGCAGGGCAGCACCCGGGCGCTGCGGGCCATCAGCCGACCCACCGGCGCGCGTTGCGCCACAGCTGCATCCAGGGGCTGAGCTGGTCGGGGGGCTGGTTCGTCCAGCTCATCTGGATGTTGCGGAACACGCGCTCCGGGTGCGGCATCATCGCGGTGAAGCGGCCATCGGCCGTGGTGACGGCCGTCAGGCCGCCAGGGCTGCCGTTGGGGTTGAACGGGTAGCTCTCGGTGGCCTGGCCCTGGTTGTCGGTGAACCGCATGGCGGCCAGCACCCGCGCTGCATGGCCGCGGTGGCGGAAGTTGGCGAAGCCTTCGCCATGGGCCACGGCGATCGGCAGGCGGCTGCCGGCCATGCCGGCCAGGAACAGCGAAGGCGACTGCAGCACCTCGACCATCGACAACCGCGCCTCGAAACGCTCGCTGCGGTTGGTCGTGAAGCGCGGCCAGTCCTGCGCGCCGGGGATGATGTCGGCCAGCTCGGCGAACATCTGGCAGCCGTTGCATACGCCCAGACCGAAGGTGGCGGGGCGCGCAAAAAATGCCTGGAACTGGTCGGCCAGCAGCGGGTTGAAGGTGATCGAGCGGGCCCAGCCGATGCCGGCGCCCAGGGTGTCGCCGTAACTGAACCCGCCGCAGGCCACCAGGCCCTGGAAATCGGCCAGCCGGGTGCGGGCCGCGTGCAGGTCACTCATGTGGACATCGAAGGCATCGAACCCGGCCTGGGTGAAGGCATAGGCCATCTCCACATGGGAGTTCACGCCCTGCTCGCGCAATATGGCCACCCTTGGCCGGCTCAGGGCCAGTGCCGGCGCCTGCGGGGTGGTGTCCGGCGCAAACGTGAGGTGCACATGCAGTCCGGGGTCCTGCGGCTGGCCGGCGGCTGCGTGTTCGGCATCGGCACACTCCGGGTTGTCGCGGCGCTGGCAGATCTTCCAGCTCACGGCATCCCAGACCTGGTGCAGGTCCTGCAGGCTGGCTGCGAACACCTGGCGCGCATCGCGCCAGACCTGGAGCTCGCCCACGCCCGTGGGCATGCCGCCATGTGCCGGGCGGGTCTTGCCGATGGCATGGCTGTGCCGGCTCAGGCCGTTTTCACGCAGTACCTGCATGACGGCATTGCGTTCGGACGTGCGCACCTGCAGCACCACGCCCAGTTCCTCGTTGAACAAGGCCTGCAGCGTCAGCTCGTCGCGCCGGGCCTGCACCTGCGACGCCCAGTTCTTGCTGTCGCCCATCTCGGCACGGCTGTCGCTGATGCCGTCCCCCTCGGTCACCAGCATGTCCACGTTCAGCGCCACGCCCACGTGGCCGGCGAAGGCCATTTCGCAGACCGTGGCGAACAGGCCGCCATCGCTGCGGTCATGGTAGGCCAGCAGCAGACCCCGGGCGCGCAGCGCGTTCACGGCCGCGACCAGGCGCACCAGATCCTGGGGATCGTCCAGGTCGGGCACGGCATCGCCCACCTGCTCCAGTGTCTGCGCCAGGATGCTGCCCGCCATGCGCCGGCGACCCCGGCCCAGGTCCACCAGCACCAGGGTGCTGTCGGCCTCGGTGGCATCGAGCTGGGGCGTCAGGGTGGCGCGCACGTCGTCCAGCGTGGCAAACGCGCTGACGATCAGCGAGACCGGCGCGGTGACCTTGCGCTGCGTGCCGCCCTCGCCTTCGCGCCACTGGGTGCGCATCGACAGCGAATCCTTGCCCACCGGGATCGAGATGCCCAGGGCCGGGCACAGTTCCAGGCCGACCGCGCGAACGGTGTCAAACAGCGCGGCGTCTTCGCCGGGTTCTCCGCAGGCGGCCATCCAGTTGGCGGACAATTTCACGCGCGGCAGCGCGATCGGGGCTGCCAGCAGGTTGGTGATCGCCTCGGCCACCGCCATGCGGCCGGACGCGGGCGCGTCGATTCCAGCCAGCGGCGTGCGTTCGCCCATGGCCATGGCCTCGCCGCGGAAACCGGCGAAATCGGCCAGGGTCACGGCGCAGTCGGCCACCGGCACCTGCCAGGGGCCGACCATCTGGTCCCGGTGGCTCAGGCCGCCCACGGTGCGGTCGCCGATGGTGATCAGGAAGCGCTTGGAGGCGACGGTGGGATGCGCGAGCACCGCGATGGCGGCCTGCTGCAGGCTGACCCCACCCAGGTCCAGCGGCTTGAATCTGCGGGCGATGCGCCGCACATCCCGGTGCATGCGGGGCGGCTTGCCCAGCAGCACGTCCATGGGCATGTCGACCGCAGCCGCCTGGTCGCCGTCGGCCAGCACCAGCTGGCGCTCCTCGGTCGCGGTGCCGACGACGGCAAACGGGCAGCGTTCGCGCTCGCACAGGCTGCGAAACAGCGCCAGCGATTGCGGGGCGATGGCCAGCACGTAGCGCTCCTGGCTTTCATTGCACCAGATCTCTTTCGGGGCCAGTCCGCTTTCCTCGAGCGGCACTGCGCGCAGGTCGAAGCGTGCGCCGCGCTGCGCGTCGTTGGTCAGTTCCGGGAAGGCATTCGACAGGCCGCCGGCGCCCACGTCATGGATGGCCAGGATCGGGTTGTCCGCCTGCAGCGCCCAGCAGTGGTTGATGACCTCCTGGGCACGGCGCTGCATCTCGGGGTTGCCGCGCTGCACGGAGTCGAAGTCCAGCGCTGCGGAATTGGCGCCGGTGGCCATCGAACTGGCGGCGCTGCCGCCCATGCCGATCCGCATGCCCGGGCCACCGAGCTGCACCAGCAGGCTGCCGGCCGGAAACAGGATCTTGCGGGTCAGGCCCGCATCGATCGCGCCCACACCGCCGGCGATCATGATGGGCTTGTGGTAGCCGCGCTGCACCGTGTCGATGTCGGAGCCCACGGACTGTTCGTATTCCCGGAAGTAGCCCAGCAGGTTCGGCCGGCCGAATTCGTTGTTGAAGGCGGCCGCGCCCAGCGGCCCCTCGGTCATGATCTGCAGCGGGCTGGCGATGTGCTCCGGGCGTCCGTAGATCGGCGCAGCATCGTCGAACTGCAGCCGGGACACGGTGAAGCCAGCCAGCCCGGCCTTCGGGCGCGAGCCTCTGCCTGTGGCGCCTTCGTCGCGGATCTCGCCACCGGAGCCGGTGGAGGCGCCGGGAAACGGGGAGATGGCCGTCGGGTGGTTGTGGGTCTCGACCTTCATCAGCACATGCTGCTGCGCCGGCTCGGCGGCGTAGCGCGGGGACTGCGACGACGCTGCGGTGGTTCGGGCCACGAAGCGCTCGACCGGACCGCCTTCCATGACCGACGCGTTGTCCGAGTACGCCACCACCATGTGCTGCGGATGCAGCTGGTGGGTATTGCGGATCATCGCGAACAGCGAATGCGGCTGCTCCACCCCGTCGATCGTGAAGCTGGCATTGAAGATCTTGTGCCGGCAGTGTTCGCTGTTGGCCTGGGCGAACATCATCAGCTCGACGTCGGTCGGGTTGCGCTGCAGCCGCCGGAAGGCGTCCACCAGGTAGTCCATCTCGTCGTCGGCCAGCGCCAGGCCGAAGCTGGCATTGGCCTGCTGCAGGGCCGCGATGCCGCCGCCCAGCACGTCCACCCGCTCCAGGGGGGCTGCCGGCACGCTGGCGAACAATTGCGCGGCATCTTCCCGGCCAAGCACCACGCTCTCGGTCATGCGGTCGTGCAGGAGTGCGGCCACCGCCGTGCGCTGGGAGGCGTCCAGCACCGGTATCTTGCCGAGCAGGCCGGACTTGAGCGTCACCCGGTATTCGGTGATGCGCTCGATGCGGTGCACGGCCAGGCCGCAGTTGTGGGCGATGTCGGTGGCCTTGGAGGCCCAGGGCGACACCGTGCCCAGCCGGGGGGTGACCACCACCAGTTCGCCGCTGTCCGGGCCAGCGTAGGGCTCGCCATACTCCAGCAGGGCTGCCAGTTGTTGCAGAACCGAAGGCGCCAGAGGGGCATCGGCATGGACCACGTGCACAAACCGGGCTGCCAGGCCGATGATCCGGGGATGAAGTGCCTGCAGGGCCGCAAGCAGCTGCCGCGCACGGAACGCTCCCAGCGCGTCGGAGCCAGGAAAGAAATGGGTGGTGGGAGTCACTGGAGGGGGCTGGAAACGGGGCTGTGGGTCGGGCGTTACCGTCCTGGGCGCGGCAACGACCTGGAGCGCTGTACGGTTCGGGGCATTTTAGCGGTGCCCCGATGGGATAATTGATGGATGACAATTACCTACAAAGACGCTGACGGTGTGGCCGGCATGCGGGTGGCCGGCCGGCTGGCGGCCGAGGTCCTCGACTACCTGACCCCCCATGTGCTTGCGGGCGTCACCACCAATGCCCTCGACAGGCTGGCGCATGACTACATCGTCCAGGTGCAGGGCGCCATTCCGGCACCGTTGAACTACCGGGGCGGCGGCAACACCCCCTACCCCAAGTCCATCTGCACCTCGGTCAACCACCAGGTCTGCCACGGCATCCCGAACGACAAGCCGCTCAAGCGCGGAGACATCGTCAATATCGACATCACGGTCATCAAGGATGGCTGGCATGGCGACACCAGCCGCATGTTCATCGTCGGCGAGACCTCCATCGCGGCCCGCCGCCTGTGCATGCTGACCTACGAGGCCATGTGGAAGGGTATCGTCATGGTCAGGCCCGGGGCCCGCCTGGGCGATATCGGCTGGGCGATCCAGAAATTCGCCGAGGGCCACGGATTCAGCGTCGTGCGCGAGTTCTGTGGCCACGGCATCGGGCGCGTGTTCCATGAGGAGCCCCAGGTGCTGCACTACGGCAAGCCCGGCACGCTGGAGGAGCTCAAGCCTGGCATGACCTTCACCATCGAGCCCATGATCAATGCCGGGCGCAAGGACATCAAGGACGGCCCCGAAAAGGACGGCTGGACCATCGTCACCAAGGACCACTCCCTGTCCGCGCAATGGGAGCACACGGTGCTTGTCACCGACACGGGGTACGAGGTGCTGACCCTGTCGGCCGGCAGCCCGCAGGCTCCGGATTTCGTCAGTGCGGCCTGATGCGCCGCCGCAACCTGCGCCCGACCCGCCCCCATGCCGGCCCTGAGCATTCCGCAACTGCGTGACCAGTACCGCAGCAGCAAGAAGGCCCTGCAGACGGCCATCGGTGCCAGCGGGGCCTCCACCCGCGGCGTGCGCGGCGCCCTGCTCAAGCTGGCCGCCCTGGCCGACAACAGCCTGCGTGCCCTGTGGGATCAGGCCGGGCTGACCAGCCTGTACGCGCTGGTGGCGGTGGGCGGTTATGGCCGTGGCGAGCTGTTCCCGCATTCCGATGTGGACGTGCTGGTGCTGTTGCCCGACCACGACGACCCGGAAAAGAACAGCCTGCTCAAGAGCCGCCTCGAGGCCTTCATCGGCAGCTGCTGGGACACCGGCCTGGAGGTCGGCTCCAGCGTACGTACCATCTCCCAGTGCCTCGCCGAAGCCGCGAAAGACGTCACGATACAGACAGCCGTGCTCGAATCGCGCCTGATCACCGGCGACGCCCGCCTGTTCGGCCGCATGCGCGAGAAACTGCGCCTGGCCATGGACCCGCAGGCCTTCTTTGTCGCCAAGACCCTGGAGATGCGCCAGCGCCACAGCAAGTTCGAGGAGACCCCCTACGCCCTGGAGCCCAACTGCAAGGAGTCCCCGGGCGGTCTGCGCGACCTGCAGGTGGTGTTGTGGGTCGCCAAGGCGGCCGGTCTTGGCAAGAACTGGGATGAACTCGCGCGCAAGGGCCTGCTCACCGCCTTCGAGGCCAAGCAGGTCAAGCGCAACGAGGCCCTGCTGCGCCTGATCCGCGTGCGCCTGCACCTGCTGGCCGGCCGGCGCGAGGACCGGCTGGTGTTCGACCTGCAGACGGCCGTGGCCGAGTCCTTCGGTTACCGCTCCACCACGGGGGCGGTGCGCGCCAGCGAGGTCCTGATGCGGCGCTACTACTGGGCTGCCAAGGCCGTCACGCAGCTCAACCAGATCCTGCTGCTGAACCTCGAGGACCGTTTGTACCCCTCCAAGGCAGAACCGCGCCCGATCAACGCGCGCTTCAACGACAAGGCTGGCATGATCGA
Organism: Burkholderiaceae bacterium; assembly: GCA_044348035.1. Classification (GTDB taxonomy): domain Bacteria; phylum Pseudomonadota; class Gammaproteobacteria; order Burkholderiales; family Burkholderiaceae_C; genus CAISIP01. The sequence continues at coordinate 256 of JBIKTP010000066.1, read as the reverse complement.
TGTCATCAGCGATGACCTCTACCTGCGCGAGCCGCAGGCGATCCTGGAGACCTTCCTGCTCGACCAGACCACGCCGGGCATCAAGGGCCTGTCGAGCCGCACGCTGCGGGCCCTGTACAACGCGCGCCGTGTGATGGATGGCAGGTTCCGCAGCGACCCGGTCAATCGCGAGACCTTCCGCAAGATCATCATGCAGCACGACGGCCTGACCCATGCCATGCGCCTGATGAACCAGACCTCGGTGCTGGGGCGCTAC
>JBIKTP010000611.1:0-2751 GCA_044348035.1 Burkholderiaceae bacterium | reverse complement strand
GCGGAAATTGCGCTTCCAGATCGGAGGGCGCGCCTTGTGCCTGGGCTTCGGCATACGGCGCCAAGTGCTCAAACAGCGCGTTCTCGATCTCGCGCTTGAAGGATGGGTACCGAATCGGCAATTCGCGGGCCAGCGCGAGCGACGCCGTGTCCGGGCCCCTCCGGTCGCCAGAGAGGCGCAGCTCTACAGGCCCGTGCCCGGCGAGGTGGACCTCCCCAGTCCAGCAGGAGCCACGGCGCGTGAAGGTTCCGAGTGTCTCGTCAGCGAACGGTTTCGCCGTGAACAGTCCAAACATGAATGCGACCTTTGCCGATGTTCAACATGCGCGGTGGGCCAGACAGCCATGCGGCGGCTTCCCGCCCGGATGGCCCATTGGCTTGTGTTGCGGCGAGCCTAAACACGATCGCCTGCGGAGTCAACTCTGCAACGCAGCCCTGACAGCGCAAAGTCGTAATGTCCCCTTCTTGCCAGATTCAAATGTCCCCTTTGTTGTTCAGGGGCGATCATGGTCAAGGTGGTACAGATGAGTTTGAAGGAGGCTGACCGGTACGCGGTGATCCAGCAAGTCATTGAGCGCACGATGGGTCAGGCCGATGCTGCTCTGTGGCTGGGCATCTCGGTGCGTCAGGTCAAGCGTTTGGCACGCGCAGTGCGCCTGGACGGTGCCCAGGGGCGCTCTCCGATCTCGTGAACTGACCTGTGTCGCCCTTCGGGTTTGTCTGGATTCGCCTGTGGTCTGCCGCCCCGCCGACGCCCAAGGCGATCGGATGGAGCGGATTGATTGGTAGCGCACCGAAACGCTCGATGATTGCTTTCTCCGCCTTCGGGCCATTGAATCCCTGCAACAGTTCCTGAAGAAGCAAGCCCGTAGCCACGACCGACTCCGCCCCCGTGAGCGCTTCGCGCAAGGCAAAGACTTCCTTGGCATCCTGGGTGCCGTCACGGCGCAACGCCAATGACCAGACGCTGGCGTCAACCAGAAGCGTCATGATCTTGAGCGCTCTGCCTTGTAATCGTAGGTGGAGTCCCATTCCAGCTTTCCGAATAGCTCGGAGACCCGCCGCTCCTGCGTCCCCCGTGATGCCCTTCAGGCAGCTGTCTGCCTACCCCCCAGGCGCCCGCCCCGCCTCACCGCCCGACCGCAACGACCCGCCCCGCCAGCCAGATCAGCACCAGCACCGGCACCCCCAGCAGCGCCGTCGCGGCGAAGAAGTGCCCATACCCGAACGCATCCACATACTGCCCGGAAAACCCGGCAATGAACTTGGGCAGCAGCAGCATCAGCGAACTGAACAGCGCGTACTGCGTCGCCGAGTACTGCACGTTCGTCAGGCTCGACAGGTACGCGATGAAGGCAGCCGACGCGATGCCGCTGCTGAGGTTGTCCGCCGACACCACGAACACCAGCGCGGTGACATCATGGCCGTGGCCGGAGAGCCAGGCGAACAGCAGGTTGCTGGCGGCGCTGAGGATGGCGCCGAGCATCAGCACGCGCATCACGCCCACGCGCATCGACAACACGCCGCCGATGAAGGCGCCGACCAGCGTCATGATGACGCCGTAGACCTTGGTCACTGCGGCCACCTCGTCCTTGGTGTAGCCCATGTCCACATAGAAGGGGTTGGCCATGATGCCCATCACCACGTCGCTGATGCGGTAGAGCGCGATCAGCCCCAGGATCAGCACGGCCTGCCAGCGGTAACGCCCCAGGAAATCCGCGAACGGCGCCACCAGCGCGTCCTGCAGCCACTGCGCGATATTGCGGGCGGGGGCCAGCGTGGCGTGCGCGGGCTCCGGCGACAGCAGCACGGTGACCACGCCCACCAGCATCGAGGCGGCCATCACCAGGTAGGCGGTCTGCCAGGCCTGGTGCTGGTAGAGCGCGGCGTTGGCCACTTCGGCCCGGGCGGCGATCCACAACACGCCGGCGCCGGCCCAGATCATGGCCAGCCGGTAACCGGTCTGGTAGGTGGCCGCCAGCGCGGCCTGGCGCTCGGTCGGCGCCGATTCGATGCGGTAGGCGTCCAGCGCGATGTCCTGTGTGGCGGAGGCAAAGGCCACCGCGAGTGCGCTCCAGACGACGGGCGAGAGCGCCAGCTTGGGGTCGGTGAAGGCCATCACCGCCAGCGCGCCCATGATGACCAGCTGCGACAGCAGCAGCCAGCTGCGCCGGCGCCCCAGCACACGCGTGAGCACCGGCAGCGGCATCCGGTCCACCAGTGGCGCCCAGGCCCACTTGAAGCCGTAGGCCAGGCCGACCCAGCTCAGGTGGCCGATGGTGGTGCGGTCGATGCCGGCCTCGCGCAGCCAGAAGCTCAGGGTGCCCAGCACCAGCAGCAGCGGCAGGCCGGCCGAGAAGCCCAGCGCCAGCATGCGCAGGCTGGCGGGCTCCAGGTAGACCTTCAGGGCCTGGAGCCAGCCGGGTCGGGGTGCTTGTTCGGTCAGGGTGGGAGATGTCATGGTCCGGGATTCAGGTTGTGGCTATTATTGATGCATGTGCTTCCTTTGCCCCTCCCCCTCGTCCATGTGGTCGGCCCGCCGGGCCTTTTTGCTGGCGGCGGGCGCCACCGCGGGTTCAGCCGCGCTGGCGCAGGTCGATGTGGGCAAGCCTTCGCAGTTCCGCAAGCTGGTGTCGGCCCAGCAGCTGGAGGCCGCGGCCGCCCAGCAGTATGTGCAGACGGTGGGCGAGGCCCGGGCCAAAGGCGCGCTGGTACCCGACAACCACCCGCAGGTGCAGCGCCTGCGGTCGAT
>JBIKTP010000610.1:0-2766 GCA_044348035.1 Burkholderiaceae bacterium | reverse complement strand
GCAGCACCCATTGGTCGGTGTCGCGGGCCACCAGCTGGGATTGCAGGGCCAGCTCGCGCACCAGTGCGGTGATGGCCTCGTCCGCCACCAGCTGCGTCACAGTGGCATGCCAGAACGCGCCCTCCTCGGTCGGCACCAGCGGCGCCGACACGGCCTGCCCGGCAGCCGCCTCGGACCGCGAATCGGCCTGTACGCGGACCGGCACGGCCACCACCGGGCCTGGCACGGTGTGGTCGGAGGGCTGCGGCGCGCCTGCAAGCGCCCGGTGCGTGGCCCGCACTGGCAGCACCTGACCAGGCGGCAGCACCTGACGCGCGGGCAGGTTCGGTGGCTGCACGGAAGGCGGCTGCACAGGTGCCTGCCCGGCTTCATCGGCCAGCGCTGCAACAGGAGCATGTGCGCTCTGCACCGTCACCGGCGCTGGAACGGGCGTCAGGGCGGGGGCTGCGGGCCGGGATGCCGGCGCCGATACCTGCGGGACGACTGCGACACGGGCCGGCGGCGGCGGCACGGGATCAATCAGAGTTTTTTTTTCCGCCGGCCGCGATGCGGCTCCCGTGGGCTTGAAGGCCAGCAAGCGCAGCAGGACCATGGTCAGCGCCGCATATTCGTCGGGTGCCAGGCCCAGCTCGCCGCGCCCGTGCAGGCACATGCTGTAGAGCAGCTGCGTCTCGTCGGCCGGCATGGCCTGCGCCAGGCGCGCCAGCTCCGAGGCATCCGGGTCGGAGTCGTCGGCCGCCGAGGGCACGACCTGCAGGACCGCCATGGACTGCAACACCAGGCTCATCTCTTCCAGGGTGGACGCGGGGCTGAGACCGCGCTGGCGCAGTTCATCCGAGATGGCCACCACCGATGCGCCGTCGCCCTCGGCGAGCGCGCCGATCAGGCGAAACACGTAGGATCGGTCCACGCTCCCCAGCATCTGGTGCACCGTGGCCTCGACCAGCTGCCCGGCGCCGAAGGCAATCGCCTGGTCCGTCAGCGAGAGCGCATCGCGCATCGACCCCCGCGCCGCCCGTGCCAGCAGGCGCAGCGACGGCATGTCGGCCTGCACACCCTCATCCTGCAATACATGGGCCAGGTGTTCGCGGATGGTCTCGGGCGCCATCGGGCGCAGGTTGAACTGCAGGCAGCGTGACAACACCGTGACCGGAACCTTCTGCGGATCGGTGGTCGCGAGCACGAACTTGAGGTATTCGGGCGGCTCCTCCAGCGTCTTGAGCATGGCATTGAAGGCCGGCCCGGTGAGCATGTGCACCTCGTCCACCATGAAGACCTTGAAGCGGCCCTGCACCGGCTTGTAGACGGCCTGCTCGAGCAGGGTCTGCACATCGTCGATGCCGCGGTTGGACGCGGCGTCGAGCTCGGTGTAGTCGATGAAGCGGCCGGCATCGATGTCGGTACAGGCCTGGCAGACTCCGCACGGCGCGGAAGTGATGCCTGCGCTGCCGTCGGCCCCGACGCAATTGAGCGACTTGGCAAGAATGCGCGACACCGTCGTCTTGCCGACACCCCGCGTCCCGGTGAACAGGTACGCATGGTGCAGGCGCTGCGAGTCGAGCGCATTCTTCAGCGCCCGCACCACGTGCTCCTGCCCGACCATCTGCATGAAGTTCTTCGGACGGTACTTGCGGGCCAGCACAACGTAGGACATGATCTGATTCTAGTGAGTCGCCCATCGCGCGATCAGGCCACGCGCACCGGGCCGGCATCGGCAGGCCGTACAATTCGCACCGACGGGCCTTCCCGCATGGTAAAGCGGCCAACCGGGTCAGGTGGGGAACCAAGCAGCCCTAACTGTGGAGCCAGTGCCGGGGTCAAGGCTCGTCAACTCATTCCTCAGCCCACTTCGCGGCTATCGACCAAAGGTGGCCACCAGGCTCACCTTCTCCAGCATCAAGGCACCCAATGCCTTGTTCAACGCAAACGCATGCAGCGCCGGCGTCCCCGTGCGCGGAATACCGGCGGCCTGATGGATATCCTGTGCTGCCAGCGCATACAGAGTGAATACATAGCGATGCGGCCGGTCCGACTGCGGTGGACAGGGCCCACCGTAGTTGCCATTGCCCCCTGTCACGCCGGTATCGTGAAAATCCGTCATGCCGCCCACAGCTGGCGGTGGCAGTGCTGCCGGCGTGTTGCCTGCACCCCGCCCCAGACCGGTTGCCGACAGCGGAATGTTGTAGACAGCCCAATGCCAGAAACCGCTGCCGGTAGGGGCATCCTGGTCATGCATCAACAGCGCGAACGACCGCGTACCAGGTGGCGGGTTGCGCCATTCCAGTGCCGGTGACAGATTGCCACCGCTGCAACCGAACCCCCTCAAGACAAATCGGTTGTCGAAGGTGCCCATGGCCAGGTCGGGGCTGGACAGCAGAAACGGCGCAGTCTGCGCAGCGACCGGAAGGTGCGCCGCCAGACCCCCGAACCAGATGGCAACGAGCGCCAGCCCATACGCTCGTCTCGGCACCTGCGTGCAGCGTGGCCGACGCCCGGCCAGACCCGGGGGTCGCATGGCGTCGCGCTCAGGGCGCAACATATTGGGCCAGCAGGCAGGCGCCAGCCGCAAGCGCGCACAGCCACACATACCGCCGCAGCCTGCCAGACCTTGCGGGGGGACGCCGAAGCGAAAGCCTTTGCGCAGCCCCCAGCCGGGACGGCATGGTGTCCGCCTGCCCCAGCGGGGACGGCATGGTTGAGTCGTTGTTCATGGACATAAGTGCAGGCCTGGAGGCCGAACCCTGGCTTTGGTGGCGATTCTATCGG
>JBIKTP010000065.1:0-8694 GCA_044348035.1 Burkholderiaceae bacterium | reverse complement strand
CGGCCATGCTGCGTATTGAACTGGCGCACGTAGCGCCGCCCGAGCGCCTGCATGCAGCGCGACAGCGCCCCCTCGACGGCGGGCGTGACCAGCAGGTGGAAATGGTTGCCCATGAGCACGTAGGCATGCACGGCCACACCCTGTGCGCTGGCGCTGTCGCGCAGCAGGTCCAGGAAAAGCTGCCGGTCGGCGTCGGTCTGGAAGACAGGTTGCCGGTTGTTGCCACGCTGGATCACGTGGTGGGGATATCCGGGGACGGAGAGGCGGGGCAGGCGGGCCATCGGCGGGACTCACGGTGGTTCGCCCCATCATACTGTGATCTGACCCTGTTTCAGCCGGATGCTGCGCCAGGTGGCAGGGGCTCTGCCCGCACCACATCGGGGACGGCGCCCGATTCCGTGCCCAGCGGGAGGGCCACTGGCCCGGCTGGCGCGGGCAGCACAAACCGGGTCTTCAGCAGATCGGACAGGCCGAACTCGGCCAGCAAGGCACTCAGCCGCAGCGCCGCCGACTGCCGGCGCTGGCCGGTGTAACGGGCGAGAATGAGTTCGTTCTTCAGGCTGTGCTCCCAGCCCACCAGCTCCGTCACCGTGACCTGGTAGCCGCAGGCCTCCAGATACAGGCAGCGCAGCACGTTGCTGAGCTGGCTGCCCATTTCGCGGGTATGCAGCGGATGCCGCCACAGCTCGGCCAGGGGCGTGCGGCCCAGGCTCAGCGCCTTGTTGGCCGCCAACAGCCTCGCCAGCTCCGCCTGGCAACAGGGCACCAGCACCATGCAGCGCGCCTGCTTCTGCAGCCCGAACCGGATCGCGTCGTCGGTGGCGGTGTCGCAGGCATGCAAGGCCGTGACCATATCGATGCGCGCCGGCAAGGCGCTGGAGCCGGTGGCCTCGGCCACACTCATGGGCAGGAAACTCATGCGCGTGAATCCCAGCCGCGCGGCCAGCACCTGAGAACGCTGCACCAGTTCCTGGCGGGTTTCGATGCCGTAGATCCAGCCGTCCGGGCGAGCCCGGAAGAACAGGTCGTAGAGGATGAACCCCAGGTAGGACTTGCCGGCACCGTGGTCGGCCACGGTGATGCCGTCGCCCAGTTCGAGCAGCAGCTTCTCGATGAACTGGTACAGGTGGTAGACCTGCTTGAGCTTGCGGCGCGAGTCCTGGTTGAGCCGCCCTTCGCGGGTGAGGATGTGCAGCTCCTGCAGCAGCTCCACCGATTGGCCCGGTCGCAGCTCGGCCAGCGCAGGCGCTGCGGGTGTCGAACCCGATGCTGTCCGGGGCGATTTTGCTTGTTTCATGGGCCCTCCCCTGCCTCGGGTGCCGAACCGCCGACGCCGAGGGCGTTCCAGCCATCCAGCCCCAGCCGCTCCAGGGTGCGGATATTGTTCCCGTAAATCGTTTCCGCCTCCGGGAAAGCCTGCACGGCGCGGGCAATGCTGGCTTCGCGCAGCAGGTGCAGCGTCGGATAGGGTGCGCGGTTGGTGTTGTTGCCCGGGTCCTGTGGCGCGGTGTGGGCAAACTGGAACTGCGGGTGGAAGCTGGCGATCTGCAGCATGCCGGCGAGGCCGCGGCGCTTGAGCAGGCGCGCGGCGTCGGCCACGAACAGGTTGAACTCGAAAAAATCTTCCAGCCCCTGCGGCACGACCAGCAGCGTGGTGTCGCGCACGGCAGGGTCGGCTGCTGCCAGTGCGTCGAGTTCGCGCAGCAGGTCCTGCTCCAGCGCCGGCGTCGACACGGCCTGGCTCACCACCCAATGCACCTGTCCACGCGCATGGACCGCCTTTGCGAAAGGGCAGAGGTTCAGCCCGATCACGGCGCGCTCCAGCCAGCGCTGCATGTCGGCCAGGATGCGCGCCTCGCGGGCTGGGCTTCGCGGGTTTGCGGACGGATGGCTGTGTGCGGGTGGGGACGCCGGGCTCATGGCAGCCTGCGCCGATGCATTTCCCGGCGCAGTGCAAGGGCAAGTCCCATGCCGGCGAAGGCGCAACTGCCCGTGACCGCCCAGGTCCAGCGCCAGTCCCCCGCCAGGCCGGCAACCCACCCGACAAGCGGCGGTCCGGCGAACTGCCCGATGGACGACCATTGCTGCATCCAGCCCACCGTGGTCGACACGCAGGATGCATCCGGCGCCACCGCGCCCGCCATCGAGAACAGCGTGCCCGGAACCATCCCGCCCATCATGGAGAACAGCAACACGCCGGCATATCGCCAGGCGATCGGCAGCGGCAGACCGTCGCCAGGCACAACGGCGGCAAATGCCAGCATGGCACCGAAGGCCATCGCGCTGAATCCGAGGACCAGCAGCACATGCGGCGCCACCCCCCGCTGCAGCAGCCGGCCGGAGGCAATGTTGCCGATGATGTTGACCGCCGCCACCAGCGCCAGGGGTGCCGCAGAGAGCAGCCCGGCAGAGACATCGGGCGGGAACACCGAGGGCAGGAAACCGATCACCGCCAGCCATTGCCCGGAGTAGACAGCGAAGGTCAGGGCCACCAGCCAGGGGCCGGTAGCGCCCACGGTGCGACGCAGGCGCGACCACCATGCAGCCGCGCCGGCAGGGTGTGCGGGGTCTGCCGCCCTGGCGGCACCCGAGGCTGCCGATGCCTGGTGGTCGGGCGGGACGCTGCGCCACAACCACAAGGCCATCACCAGGGTGGTCGCAGCGAGCCACCACCACCAGGCCGGCCAGCCAAGCTGCGCCACCATCCAGGGCCCGAACAGCAGTGCCAGCGCAGTCCCCGTGGGCATGTAAGCGCCCCACAAGCCCATCATCGCGCTGCGCCGCGCCGGGCTCACCAGCCGCATGATCAGGCCCGGTGCCGGCAAGGTCACCATCAGGAAGCCCAGGCCTTCGAACGCCCGCAAGACCAGCAGCATGGACGCGTCCCGGGCCCATCCGCCGGCCGCGCCTGCAGCAGACAGCAGCAACAGACCACCCAGCATGCTGCGGCGCAGGCCGAAGCCATCCGCGCCCACGCCCAGCAGCAGCCCCAGCAGCATGCCCGCGAGTTGCACCATCGACAACAGGAACCCTGCCTCCAGCAGACTGATCTGCAGTGCATCGCGCAGCACGGGCAGGGCCGGCGACAGCTTGCCCACATGCAGCGCGCCACTGACACCCGCCAGCAACACCACCAGTTCGGGGGCCACCCGCCAGCGGGCGAACGTTGTCATGCGGTGGCGTCCAGCAGACGCAGCCCGGTGAGCCGGACATGTTCGCGCACGGCAAAGCGGTCGGTCATGCCAGCGATGTAATCCGCCACCACCCGGGCCGTGGCCGTCGCGTGGGGCGCGTGTGCCGCGCGCTGCGCAAAGCGGCTCTGCATCTCGCCCGGAGTCTGCAGGTAGGCCGCAAACAGGTCAGCCACGATGCGTCGGGCCTGGAGCGTGGTTTCCATCACCTGCGGATGGCGGTACAGATTGCGCAGCAGGAACTGCTTGAGTTCGCCGGACTGCGCCGCCATCGCAGCGCTGAAGCAGATCAGCGGCGGTTCGCCGCGAACCGCCTGAACGCTGTCGGGCGCGGCGCGGCTGATGGCGTTGCGGCTGCCCTCGATCACGTCGTAGACCTGCGCGCTGAGCATCTGGCGGATGGTCTCGTACAGCAGCCGGCGACCCTGGTCCGGATCACCGAGGCGCGGATGCCGCTGCAGGGTCTGGCGCAGGAAACCACCAAAAAGCGCAACCTGCTCGAGTTGCTCGATGCGGATCAGGCCGGAGCGAACGCCGTCGTCGATGTCGTGCGCGTTGTAGGCCACCTCGTCGGCGAGATTGCACAGCTGGGCCTCCAGGCTGGGCTGGAGGCGCGCAAGGAAACGCCGGCCGACCCCGCCCTGGCCATCCGGGTGCACCGGCTCGGAGGCTTCGAGTCGCTGCGCATTGCGCAGCGAACAATGCTTGAGCATGCCCTCGCGCGCCTCGAAGCTCAGGTTCAGGCCGTCGAAATCGGGGTAACGTTCCTCGAGGTGGTCGACCACACGCAGGCTCTGCAGGTTGTGCTCGAAGCCGCCGAACTCGGCCATGCAGGTGTTGAGCGCATCCTGCCCGGCATGCCCGAAGGGCGTGTGCCCCAGGTCATGCGCCAGGGCGATCGCCTCCACAAGGTCTTCATTGAGCCGCAAGGAGCGCGCGATGGAGCGCCCGAGCTGCGCCACTTCCAGCGAGTGCGTCAGCCGGGTGCGGAACAGATCGCCCTCGTGGTTGAGGAACACCTGCGTCTTGTAGACCAGCCGGCGGAAGGCCGAGCTGTGGATGACGCGGTCCCTGTCGCGCTGAAAATCGGTACGCCCGGGGGCTGGTGGCTCGGCATGCCGCCGGCCGCGGGACTGCGCCGGGTCACAGGCATACGGCGCCAGCAGGCGCGCGCCCGCGACATCGACCGCCACAGGGACAGTCAGGACGGCCTGCGGGGTCGGCATGGTGTGGCGCTCAGCGGCAGCAGGCGTCGATGATCTGGCACACCAGCGCGTCCGGCGCGCCGCGCACGACCGCACGGCCCGGACCATCGATCAGCACGAACTTGATGTCGCCATCCTGCGCCTTCTTGTCGACCCGCATCAGCGCGAGATAGCGCTCGGCATTGCTGGCTGCCCCGCGGCCGCCAGGGTCGCGCGCGGTGTCCGGCAGCAGCGGGCCGACCGTCGGCAGCCCGGCCGAGGCAATCAGGCGCACCAGGCGGTCCGAGAAGGCGGCATCCACCAGGCCCATCGCCTGCGACAGCCGCGCCGCCATGACCATGCCGCAGCCCACAGCCTCGCCATGCAGCCACTGGCCATAACCCATGCCAGCCTCGATCGCATGGCCGAAGGTATGGCCGAAATTGAGGATCGCGCGCAGGCCGGTCTCGCGTTCGTCCTGCCCCACGACGCTGGCCTTGATCTCGCAACTGCGCCGCACCGCATAGGCCAGGCTCGCCGCATCGCAGGCCCTCAGAAGACCCATGTGGGACTCGATCCAGTCCAGGAAGTCCATGTCGGCAATCGGCCCGTACTTGATCACCTCGGCCAGGCCAGCGCTGACCTCCCGGGGAGGCAGGGTGCGCAGCGTGTGCAGGTCGCAGACCACCTTGAGGGGCTGGTAGAAGGCCCCGATCATGTTCTTGCCCAGCGGATGGTTGATCGCGGTCTTGCCACCCACGGACGAGTCGACCTGCGCCAGCAGCGTGGTGGGGACCTGCACGAAGGGCACGCCGCGCATGAAGGACGCAGCCGCGAAACCGGTCATGTCGCCGACAACACCGCCCCCCAGCGCAAAAAGGACGGTGCGCCGGTCACACCCGTGCTGCAACAGGGCATCGAAGATCAGGACCAGGGTTTCCCAGGTCTTGTAGGCCTCGCCATCGGGCAGCACGACCGTGTGGACCTGCCGGAAACGCCCCTGCAATGCCGACTGCAGCGTGGCAGCGTACAGCGGCTCGACCGTGGTATTGGTGACGATCAGGGCCGCGCCGGCGGCAGGCAGATCTTCGTAGGTCCGGGTCTGCCCCAGAAGACCGCCCGCCACCAGGATCGGGTAGCTGCGGTCGGCCAGCGCAATGGAGACTGTCTCGACGGAGGTGGGCAGTGGCATAGACGCAGAGTTTAGAGGAAGCACCGGCGCCGGGCGGCGCCGGGCGGCCGCCGCCACCGGCTGATGCTCAGCCCGGCGGCCAGGCGCCTGCCAGTTCGAGCTGCATCACGATCATGTTGACCAGCGTGGCGACCGATGGCCGACCGGTCTCGATCGAGAAATGCGCGGTCTCGCGGTACAGCGGGTCGCGGATGGCGTAGAGATCGCGCAGGCGTGCCAGCGGGTCGGCAACCTGCAGGAGCGGCCGGTTGCGGTCGTGCCGAAGGCGCCGGAACAACTCGTCCGGCGAGGACTTGAGATAGACGACCAGGCCGCGTTCGCGCAGATGGCGCCGGTTGGCCTCCCTCAGGACGGCGCCGCCGCCGGTCGCAAGGATGCCTGTTTGCGCAAGGCTGAGCTCGTCGATCACGGCCTCCTCGACATCACGGAAGGCGGCCTCCCCCTCCCGCTCGAAGTACTGGCGGATCGGGCAGCCCAGGCGCTGCTCGATCACATGGTCGGAGTCGACGAAAGGCAGGGCAAGGCGACGCGCGAGGTTCCGCCCGACTGTTGATTTGCCGGAGCCGGGCAGGCCGATCAGACTGAGTATCACGATCTCGAGCCGGACCGCCGCACCCGGCGGCCGGATTCCGCGCTAGCGGACCACGGCCCGGTCGGCAATGGTCTTGGGAGTGATGAACACCAGCATTTCCTGCTTGTTGGCCAGGCGCGAGCGCGTCCGGAACAGGTTGCCCACTCCGGGCAGGTCACCCAGCAGCGGCACCTTGGTTTCGCTCTCGGTTTCGGTCAGTTCGAAGATGCCGCCGATGACCACGGTGCCACCGTTTTCCACCAGGACCTGGGTCCGGATGTGTTTGGTGTTGATCGCGAAGCCGGCGGCCGTGGACTGGCCCACCGTGTCCTTGTTCACGTCGAGGTCCAGGATGATGTTGCCTTCCGGCGTGATCTGGGGCGTGACCTCGAGCTTGAGGTTGGCCTTGCGGAACGCGATGGACGTGGCGCCACTGGAGGTGGCGACCTGGTAGGGAAGCTCGGTACCCTGCTCGATCAGGGCCTTGATCTGGTCTGCCGTCACGACCCGCGGGCTGGACACCACCTTGCCCTTGCCGTCGGCTTCGAGAGCCTGCAGCTCCAGATTCAGGAACCGGTTGGCTGCAGAGTTGAAGATCGAGACCGCGAAGCTCGCAGGGCTGTAGCCGCCCTGCCCCACTGCAGGCAGGTTGACGAAGTTGTTGGAGGTGGTCCTTGCTGCGCCTGCCGCGTAAGTGCTGCCGAACGATGTGTTCAGCGGGCTGCCGTCAATGCTCAGCAGCTTGACGCCACTCGCCGGGTTCACGCCGCCGCCAAGCCGCACGCCCAGAGATTTTCCGAAGGTGTCCGATGCCTCGACGATGCGCGCCTCGATCAGCACCTGGCGCACCGGTACGTCGAGCTTGGCGATGAGTTGCTGCACCTGCTCCAGGCGGCTGGATACGTCCGTCACGAACAGCTGGTTGGTGCGCGGCTCCGGGATGACGCTGCCGGTGGGGCTCAGGATGCGTCCAGAATTGGGCCCCTGCCCGCCGGCGGTCAGGCTGGCCGCTATCTCTGCAGCCTTGGCGTAGTTGATCTGGAAGGATTGCGTGCGCATCGGCTCGACCTTCTCGAGGGCCAGCACGGCTTCGCGCTCCAGGCGCTCCTTCTGGACGAGTTCCTCGCCGGGGGCAATCAGCAGGACGTTGCCGTTCTTGCGCTTGCCCAGGCCCTTGGTCTGAAGGATGATGTCCAGGGCCTGATCCCAGGGGACATCCTGCAGGCGCAGGGTCAGGGTTCCGTTGACCGAATCGGAGGTGATGATGTTCAGGCCGCTGAAGTCGGCGAACACCTGCAACAGCGAGCGCAACTCGATGCTCTGGAAATTCAGGGACAGCTTCTGGCCGGTGTACCCCGGGCCCTGCACCAGTTTGGTCGGGTCTTCCTTCAAGGGCTTGACCTCGACCACGAACTGCTCGTCGCTCTGGTACGCACTGTGCACCCACTGACCACGCGGCTCGATGACCATGCGGACCCGATCACCCGTCTGGAACGTGGTGACGGTCTGCACCGGCGTGCCGAAATCGGATACGTCCAGCCTGCGGCGCAGGCCTTCCGGCAGTGAAGACTTGAGGAATTCCACCACCAAGTTCTGGCCCTGGACACGGACGTCGACCCCCACCTGGTTGCTGGGCAATGCAACAACGATGCGCCCGGACCCTTCGGAACCACGGCGGAAATCGAGGTCCTTGAGCGGCAGCGTGTCGCGATTGCGGCTCTCGGAGAAAGCAGGTGCGGCTGCGGGCGCGGCAGTCGCCACGCCAGCCACCGCGTCGAGCAGGACCAGCAGCGACTTGCCCTGCAATTGCGCCTTGTAGGAAGTGGGCTGCTTGAGGTTGAGCACGACCCGGGTGCGGTCGCCGGCCTGCACCACGCTGACCGACCTCAGGTTGCCCTGGTTGATGTCGATGGTGGAACGGCCCATGCCATTGGTGATGCCGGGAAAGTCAAGCGCGATGCGCGCCGGGGACTGGATCGTGAAGCCCGAGGGCACGGCGGTCAATGCCTGCGAAAGATCGATCCGGATCGCCTCCAACCCACCCTGCACCGAACCCGTCACGGATTCGATCGCCGTCTGCGCATGAGACACCAGTGTGGCAACCGTCAAGGCAAGCCCCAGAAACAACTTCTTCCAGGGCGCTCGCGCCGACCGCATGTTCTGATTGTTCATTTCGACCTCTCTTGAAGTTGCAGTGATGCTGTGCGTTCGATCCATTCGCCCACAGCGTCTTGCACGATTTCTCGCAGGGCAACCTCTGTCTCGTTGATTTTCATGACCCGTCCGTAGTTCTGGCCCAGGTAATCACCCTGGCGCACCTGGTACAGCAGGTTGTTCACCCGCACCAGGGCCACCGGCTGGCCGGCCTGTACCAGGCTGCCCACCAGTGCCATCGAGTCCAGCGGAAAGGCCTCGAGCGCCTGCTTGCGGCGCGCCAGTTCGGGGGCCACCAGGCCCGCATTCGACACGGCCTGCACGCCATCGCGCTTGAGTGCCTGCGCCAGCTTCTCCCTGCTGAACGGCTCCACGGTGTCGGCCAGGCCGTAGCCGATCGGC
>JBIKTP010000064.1:0-8697 GCA_044348035.1 Burkholderiaceae bacterium | reverse complement strand
AAGTACATCAATAAATAAATCAATCAGGGTTTGTACCAAACCGGCTCAACCGATTCCCTGAGACATTCGTCAGCAGGCAAATGCATGCAGCACAAACCAGAAAAGGACGAACCAATCCATGAAGACCATCAAAGGCCCGGCGATCTTTCTGGCGCAGTTTGCGGGTGATGCAGCGCCGTTCAACTCACTCGACGCGATCGCCAGATGGGCATCGGGCCTGGGCTACAAGGGCGTCCAGATCCCGAGTTGGGATGCCCGTTTGTTCGACCTGAAGCAGGCTGCGGCCAGCCGGACCTATTGCGACGAAATCTCGGGAACGCTGGCGCAGCACGGGCTGCAGATCACCGAGTTGTCGACCCACCTGCAAGGCCAGTTGGTAGCGGTGCACCCGGCCTATGACACCGGTTTTGACGGCTTCGCCGCGCCCGAGGTGCGTGGCGATCCGGTGCAACGCCAAAAGTGGGCGGTCGAGCAGATGAAACTTGCCGCCACGGCCAGCGCCAACCTGGGGCTCACGGCGCACGCCACCTTCTCGGGTGCGCTGGCCTGGCCCTACCTCTACTCCTGGCCGCCACGGCCGCCAGGTTTGATCGAAGAAGCATTTGATGAATTGGCACGGCGCTGGCGGCCGATTCTGGATGCGTTTGACCACGCCGGTGTCGACGTCTGTTACGAGATTCACCCCGGCGAAGACCTGCACGACGGCGAAACCTACGAGATGTTTCTGGACCGCCTCAATGGCCACAAGCGGGCCTGCCTGCTGTATGACCCCAGCCACTTCGTCTTGCAACAACTCAACTACCTTGACTACATCGACTGCTTCCACGACCGGATCAAGATCTTTCACGTCAAGGATGCAGAGTTCAACCCGACCGGCAAGCAGGGTGTGTATGGTGGCTTTCAACCCTGGTTGAAGCGGGCCGGGCGCTTCCGGTCGCTGGGAGACGGGCAGGTCGACTTTGCGGCCATATTCTCGAAAATGGCCGCGTATGACTTCCCGGGTTGGGCTGTGCTGGAATGGGAGTGCTGCATCAAGCACCCTGAAGACGGAGCCCGCGAGGGCGCTGCGTTCATTCGGGAACACATCATCCGGGTGGCCGAGCGCGCATTCGACGACTTTGCCGGGAACCCGGTGGACAAGGGTGCCAACAAAAAGATACTGGGTATCCACTGAGGGGCTGGTCATGGCAATCGACACAGCGGCCACGCAGGACCCAGCCACACCAGCGCCACATGCTGTGGCACGCCGGATTCGGCTGGGCATGGTGGGCGGAGGTCAAGGCGCCTTCATCGGAGGCGTGCACCGGATGGCGGCGCGGCTGGACGACCGCTTCGAGCTGGTCGCGGGCGCCCTGTCGTCCGATTCCGCCCGCGCTGCCGCCAGTGCCCGCGAACTGCACATCGCGCCAGACCGCAGTTATGCCGACTACGCGCAGATGGCGCGGGCGGAGTCGGCGCGCGCCGACGGTATCGACATGGTTGCCATCGTCACGCCCAACCATTTGCACGCTCGGGTTGCCTCGGCGTTCCTGGCCGCCGGTATCCACGTCATCTGTGACAAGCCTTTGACGGCCTCTCTCGCAGAGGCCGTCGATCTGGTGGCGCAGGTGCACCGGACCGGGTGTCTGTTTGCGCTGACGCACAACTACAGCGGTTACCCCATGGTCCGGCAGGCACGTGCCATGGTGGCGGAAGGCGCATTGGGCGACATCCGCGTGGTCCAGGCGGAGTATCCGCAAGACTGGCTCAGCACGGACCTCGAAATGACGGGCCAGAAACAGGCCGCCTGGCGGGTTGACCCGGCGCAGGCGGGTGCGGGGGGATCGTTGGGAGACATAGGCAGCCATGCCGAGCATCTGCTTCGCTTCATCACCGGGTTGCAACTCTCTGAAGTGTGCGCGGACCTGTCCACCTTTGTCGCGGGCCGCAGGCTGGACGACAACGCCCACGTGATGTTGCGGTATGCGAGCGGTGCGAAGGGCTTGTTGTGGTCCAGCCAGGTCGCGCCGGGCAACGAGAACAACCTGAAAGTCCGCATATACGGGAGCAAGGCCGGGCTCGAGTTTCGCCAGGAAAACCCCAACGAACTCTGGTTCACGCCCTTGGGCCAGCCAGCGCGGCGCATCACGCGCGCAGGCGGCGGCAACAGCGCCGAAGCTGCCCACGCAAGCCGAATCCCGGCAGGTCACCCCGAAGGTTATCTGGAAGGGTTTGCACAAATCTACCGCGACGTGGCAGAGCAGCTGCAGGCCCGATGGGAAGGGCGCACAGCTGACCCGCTCGCCTGCACCGTGCCGACGGTCGAGGACGGCTTGCTGGGCATGCGGTTCATCGATGCAGTGGTGGCATCGAGCCGGGCAAATGGACGTTGGGTCAGCGTGTTGTAGACCCCTGTTTCACTGGCGCGGCAGGCCATGGCACAACACGCTCCGTGGAGGATTTGCCCGCTGCTGCACAGAGCGGGTTGCAAACACCGGAGTGCTGCACTGGCCGGATGAGCGTTGACGTTTTTGAGGCTCCGGCAGCCTCACAAAGCTGGTTTGTGCTCAAGCGCAAACGCTGGAAGCACGGAGCGATGACGCTGCGCTGGGCAGAGGAGCCGTCACGCCGGCCGCGTTCAACAATGATCGGGACATTGCCCATGACTCCGATGCGCATGACGCCGGCTGAGCTGACGGGCGAACGCCGGCTGTTGGGTCCGGCGGTATGATGTAGTCGTGTGCTCAATCTTGCGGTCAGCCCCTGTAGCTCTGGAGTGCTTCCATGCGTTTGATATCACCGGTTCGCCGACTGACCCTATGGATGCCGATGCTGTTTGCCATATTGGCGCCGCTGGCGACCGTTTCGGCACAGCCTGCGGGCGCGCCCTTCACCATCGGCGTGATGCCCAATCTGAGTGCGCGCGTCATTTTGACCAATTACCAGCCAATGCGCGCCTATTTCGAGCGCGAGCTCAAGCGGCCGGTCGAAATTTTCACGGCTGGCGATTTGCGCAGCTTCAGCCAGCAGACGCAACGTGGCGATTTTGCGCTGGCGGTGACTGCTGCCAATCTTGGGCGCCTGGCGCAACTCGATGCCAAATGGGAGCCGCTGGCCATCTATGAGCCACAGATATCGGGCGTGATCGTGGCCTTGGCCAACAATTCCGATTCGTCAATGAGCCAGTTGCGCGGCAAGGCGCTGGCGGTTGCCAATCCGCCCTCGCTGGTGGCCGTCGGCGGCTTGCACTGGTTGGGCGTGCAAGGCCTGCAGCTTGGCGCCGACTTCAAGACGGTGGTGACACCGAATGACGACAGCCTGGGTGCCGTGCTGCTGTCGGGTGAGGCACCGCTGGCCGTGATGAGCATGGGTGAGTTCCGGGCCAGGCCAGAGGCCTTGCGCAACACGCTGCGCGTCGTGACCGAGTTTGCCAAGGTACCCGGTTTTCTGGTGATGGCCAACCCGGCTCTGCCGGCGGCGGAGCGCCAGCGCCTCAAGGCGCTGCTGCTGGCATTTGGTCAAAGTGAGGAGGGCCGCCGGTTTCAGGCACTGGCGGGCGTCACCCTGATCCGCGAGGTGACGGAGGCCGAACTCAAGTCGCTGGACAACGTCACTGAGGCGACGCGCAAGGCACTGGGCGGCTGAGCTGCATGTGGCGTGACCTCAGCCTGCGGGGCAAGCTGGTTCTGACCGGCATTGCGCTGCAGTTGTGGGTGTTTGCGCTGGTCAGCGGCAGTGTCTACGTGCTGGTGGGGCGCTTCCTGGAGGCCGACCAGCAAGAGCATGCCAGCCAACTCAAGCCGCTGTTCAATGCCGCGTTGGCGGTACCCATGGCACAGCGCGACTATGCCTCGGTGTCTGCGATCCTGAACGAGAGTCTGGCCAGCCGCGGTCTGCTCTACGTGATGGTCTGTGACGCGCAGCTGCGGCCCATCGCCACTGCGGGCGAGGTGCCGCAACAATTCGCACTTGGCAGTGGTGCGGCCGGGCTCGCTGACCCGCCAGAGGGTGGCAGTCCCTATACCACCTCGCTGACGATCGGCGGACAGGTGCTGGGTGAACTCAAGTTCGGCATGTCGCGGGACCGGCTGGATCAGACGAAGCGCAGCATCATGACCTACGTGCTGCTGGTCGGCGCCTTGGCGTTGATGGCTTTCTCCATGCTGTTATGGCTGGCCAGCTTCCGCTTGACGCAGCCCCTGAAGGCCCTGGTCAGTGCGACCCGTGACATCCGAGAAGGCCGCTATGGCCTGGCCCTGGTCGGCGGCGGTGCAGATGAAATCGGCGTCCTCATGGACGCCTTTTCGCGCATGAGTGCCGAAATCGAGCGCAAGGTGTCCGACCTGACCCAGAGCGAGGCACTGCAGCGGCGCTATCTGGAGGAGTCGATGCACAAGCAGGGGCTGGTGGAGCAGGCCCTTCGCCAGGCCCAGGAGGCCACCCTGGCCAAAGCCGAGTTTCTGGCCAACATGAGCCACGAGATCCGGACCCCGCTGAACGCCGTGCTGGGTTTTTCTCAACTGCTGCAGTCGGCTGCGCTGGACGGCGTTTACCGCGACTATCTGTCGAATCTGAAAGTCGCCGGCCAGTCCCTGTTGCGCATACTCAATGACGTGCTGGACTACTCCAAAATGGAGGTTGGCAAGCTGGAGATCGTCAAGGAGCCCTTTGACCTGATGGACTTGCTCGACAGCGTCTCCGGCCTGTTTTCCTTTCAACTGATGGAAAAAGGCCTGCCATTGCGCGTTCAGGTCGACACCAACGTGCCGCGCCATCTGGTGGGCGACGCCCTGCGGCTGCGGCAAGTGCTGATCAATCTGGTCGGTAATGCACTGAAGTTCACCGAACGGGGAGAGATCAGTGTGCATATTGAACGCCTGGCCGAAGCCGGTCAGTCTCTGACGCTGCGCCTCACGGTGACAGACACTGGCATTGGTATGAGCCAGGAGCAGGTGGCGCGCCTTTTTGCCGACTTCACGCAGGCCGACAGCTCCATCACCCGGCGTTTTGGTGGCACTGGGCTTGGCCTGTCGATCTGCCGGCGTCTGGTCGAGCTCATGGGCGGCGACATCTTGGTGCACAGCGAACCCGGGCAAGGTTCGCGCTTCAGCTTCAGCGTCGAGCTCGACCAGGCCGGTGCCGCAGCGGGCGACGCTGGCGCTCTCGCCGAGGCTGCACCCGACCTCAGCGCGCTGCGCGGCGCGCATGTGCTGCTGGTGGAGGACAACCCGGTCAATTTGGTGTTGTCACGCGCCTTTTTGCAGGACATGGGCGTCACGGTGGCGACTGCGGGCGACGGGCTGGAGGCGCTGGCCCAGGCCAGAGGCCACGCTTTCGACGCGATTCTGATGGACCTGCAAATTCCAGAGATCGACGGCCTGGAGGCGACGCGTCGCATCCGGGCGCTGCTGGGCGCCAAGGCGCCGCCCATCATCGCGCTGTCTGCGGCTGACATGGCGACCAAGCTGGATGCAGTGCGTCAGGCTGGCATGGTTGACCATGTGTCGAAACCGATCCAGCAGGACCAACTGGGCGCGACCTTGCTCAAGTGGGTGCGACGCCCGAGCGGGATGCGGGTGGCTGTGCCGGCCGATACGATGCCGCGGGCCGTCATGGCGGTGGACCGTGTGGCCTTGGCGGCGCTGCTTGAAGAGCTCGATCACCAGCTCTCGCGCAATATGCTCAGCGCCCGTAGCCAGGTCGCGCAAATTGAGCAGATGCTGGCCGACACCGATCTGCGGGGCGCATTCGAGCCAGTGGCCCAGGCCACTCGCAAACTCAGATTCAAGGGGGCGCTGGCCGCACTGTCGCAATTCTCGGCTATGCTGGCAGGCCCCGCTGTTTGAAGCCCTATGCCGACCACTGCGCGCATCCTCATCATCGACGACATTGTGGAAAACGTCGAAGTGCTCGGCGCCGTGCTGGCGGGTCAATGCGAGGTCCAGTTTGCCACCTCCGGGGCGGAGGGGTTGGCCCTGGTCGCCCAGGAGCCGCCAGACCTGATCCTGCTCGACGTGATGATGCCCGACATGGACGGCTACGCCGTGTGCGCAGCGCTCAAGGGTGATCCGCAGACCAGCGGCATCCCGGTGATTTTTGTCACAGCCAAGAATGACGCCGCGAGTGAGTCGCGCGCCCTGGCTGCCGGCGCCGTCGACTTCATCCACAAGCCGATCAATCAGGAAGTGGTGCTGGCGCGCGTGAACTTGCATCTGGCCTTGCAGAGCCGTGAGAGCGAACTGCGCAAGCTCAATGAGGAGCTGGAACACAAAGTGGCAGAACGCACACTGGCGCTGCGCGATGCCCTGACCCAGGCCGAGGGGGCCACCCGCATGAAAACGGATTTCCTGGCCAACATGAGCCATGAGATCCGCACCCCGATGAACGCCATCATTGGCATGACCCACCTGATCCTGCGCACCGAACTTACTGCCCGGCAGCGCTCTTACCTCAGAAAAATCGAGGCTTCGAGCCACCATTTGCTGGGAATCATCAATGATGTGCTCGATCTGTCCAAGATTCAGGCCGGCAAGATGCGCACCGAAGTCGTCGATTTCAGGTTGGAGCAACTGATCGACAACGTGGTGGGCCTTGTGGCGGAAAAAGCGGCCGACAAGGGGTTGGAGCTGATCGCGAGCATTGCGCCGGGGACGCCCGAGTTGCTTCAAGGTGACCCGCTGCGCCTGGGGCAGGTGTTGGTCAATTACGCCAACAATGCGGTCAAGTTCACCGACCGGGGCGAAGTCGAGATTGGAGTGGCGGTGCAGCGCATCACCGACCAGGACGTGGTGTTGCGGTTCACGGTGCGTGACACCGGCATCGGCATCGATGAAGAGCAGCGCAAGATACTGTTCAAGGATTTTGAACAGGCCGACACCTCCACCACGCGCAGGTATGGAGGCACCGGGCTGGGGCTGGCCATCGTCAGCCGGCTGGTGTTGCTGATGGGGGGCGAGTACGGCATGGACAGCACGCCGGGCCAGGGCTCGACCTTCTGGTTCACGGCGACACTGGGGTGCCGCGAGGGGCTGCAGTCGGCGCCGCGGGTGCCAGAGATCATGCCGCCTGTTCGGGTGCTGGTGGTGGATGACAACGCCAGTGCGCGCCAGCACATGAGTGAGATGCTGGCGCGGATGAGTTTCAGCGTGGCATCGGCCGACTGCGGCGATGCGGCCTTGCAGGCAGTGCAAGCCGCCCAGGCAAACGATGAGCCCCATGACGTGATCCTGCTGGACTGGCAGATGCCAGGCATGAGTGGGGTCGATGTGGCACAACGGATTCGTCAGATGAATTTGTCCTGGCAGCCTCACCTGTGCCTGGTGACAGCGTTCGGACGCGAGCACCTGTTTGCCGAAGCCAAAACCCAGGGCATCGAAAGCCTGCTGGTCAAACCGGTCAGGGCCTCGGTGATGTTCGATCACCTGATGCGCGTGCTTGGCCGTTCGGCCCTGACCGCCGCCACGACCGACCGAGGCATCGCGGTCGTACCTCAGGGCATCGATCTGACACCACTGCGGGGCGCGCGCATGTTGTTGGTGGAAGACAATGAAGTCAACCGCGAGGTCGCTGTCGACATGCTGGAGGATGCTGGGGTGGTGGTGACCACGGCCGAAAACGGTCAGCGCGCACTCGACCTGCTCGGCAATGGCAGCCGCTTTGACCTGGTGTTGATGGATGTGCAGATGCCGGTGCTCGACGGTATTTCGGCGACTGCCGCAATCCGGGCCCAACCGGCGCTCAATGCCTTGCCGGTGATTGCCATGACGGCCAATGCCATGGCCGAGGACCGCCAGCGCTGCCTGGACGCTGGCATGAACGATTTTGTCGCCAAACCAATCGATGCCGACCAGCTTTGGCGCGCCCTGTTGCGCTGGACGCCGCGACGGGCCCAGGCCAGCGGCGATGCTGTGGCGGTCGCGGGCATCGCAGCCGCCGCTGCCGGCGAGCCGGCGCCGGGCGTCATCGACTTGGTGCTGCCCTGGCCGGTTGATGGGCTGGACACCGCCACGGGCTTGCACCACTGCCTGGGCAGGCCGGATTTTTACCGTTCGCTGCTGCAGAAGTTTGTGGACCGGCAAGCGCACGCTGGCTACCAGATCGAACAGGCGTTGAGTGCCACCCAATGGGAGCGCGCCCGGCGTCTGGCGCACACCCTCAAAGGTGTGGCGGGCACATTGGGTGCACTGAGGTTACAGACGATGGCCGAGGCCATGGAGCAGGCCATCGTGGCAGGCCAGGCCAGAGCGGTCGACCCGGCGTCGCTGCTGTCCCAGGTGCGGGCGCTCGACGAGTGCCTGCTGCTGTTGATCCAGCAACTGACCGTGGCACTTGGGCCGGTGCGCTCGCTGGCGGCCCGGAGTGCGAAAGAGAATGCGCCAGAGGAAACGCAAGACCCGCATGTACCGCTTGCCGACATTGCCCGCGATCTGTCGCACTTGTTCTCACAAGGCGAGTTTGGCGCCGTGGCAATGCTCGATCGCCACAGCCGACGGCTGCGCATGGCGATGGGCCCCGACTTTGAACGGCTTGAGCGGGCGGTGCAGGAGTTTGACTTTGGCCGCGCCCTGATGATCCTGAGAGAAACCATAAGATCTGCCCCCCCCACCTCCTAAGGCAACCATGCAGAACCGCCCAGACAACTACAAAGCCACAGTCATGGTAGTGGATGACACTTCCCAGAACCTGGTTCTGATGACCGAACTGCTGCGTGATGATTAC
>JBIKTP010000609.1:0-2769 GCA_044348035.1 Burkholderiaceae bacterium | reverse complement strand
CGACCAGCCGACCCCTGCGGCCAGCAGCATGAGCACCAGCATGGCCAGCATTGCGGGCCAGGCCAGCGCGGCCGCGAAGACGCCGAAAGCTGCGTGCAGCGACAGCTTGAGCCTTCGCCGAAACAGATGGGCGACGGCCACGACCCCGGCCCCGACGGCCAGCCCGGCCGCCACCACAGGGGGCTGGCCCGTCCACACCTGAAGCACCGCCATGCCCGACAGCAACAGCACCAGGAACAGGTTGAGCTGGCTGCGCTCGCGCGGCACCGAAGCATCCATGTGCTGCCAGCGCCCAGCCCGTACCTGGCGCAGGCTGTAGATGCCCACGCCCACGGCCACTGCAGCGCTGGCCAGCGCTGCGGCCTGCAGCACCGGCGCCGGCGCACCACGAGCGAGGGCCGAGCCCACCACGGCCAGCGGCATGAGCAGCGCGGGGTGACCGACGATCGACAGCATGCGGGCCAACGTCAGGCGCGACAACACGGCGGGCAGGCAAGCAAGAAACTGTCAGCTGCCGGTGCGCGACGGCGTGAAGATGGCGTAGGTGCCAGAGGCCTTGGCCAGCAGCACCTCGCCGGCATAGGCGCTGGACTCCAGGTAGGCCACGCGCTTGCCGCGGTTGACCAGGACCGTCCGGCACACCACTTCGCCCCGCACGATCGCCTTGAAATAGGTCATCTTCACCTCGATGGTGGCGCACAGTTCGCCTGGCGCGAGCGTCGGGAACACGGCGGCCCCCATGCCGGTGTCTGCCATCGCGTACAGCACCGCTCCATGCAGGACGCCGTTGGGATTGAGATGTTCAGGCCGGATCCTGAGCCGCCCGGTGCTGTGGCCGGGCTCCGCGGGTTCCAGCGTGAATCCGACATGGTCAGCGAACGGGTTGCCGGCGGGGGGGTGGGGAGAGTCTGCAGTCATGGGTCGGTGGACGTGGGAGTCTGGGTTGGAAAGCCGGCCTGACCGGCGGCGGTGCCGACAATGGCGCCAGCCGCGCGGCGGCGCCGGGCGGGGCGGGATTGCGCGGAAGGATGTCAGGCATCCAGGTCTCCCGTGTGGCCCCGGTAGCGCAACCATTAGACCAGCGCTCCGAACGCGGTGGCTCCCAGCACCGCCCACACACAGGGCGTTGCGGGGTTCGGATTCTCGTGGTCGGCAAACTCCGTCTCCATCAGGGCGAGCAGTCACAGGACGCACATACCCAGGGCGTTGTTGGCACGGCGCCGGATCCTCGCGGGCATGGGGTAGTGGATGGGCGGGAGAGGACGAAAGACTCCGCGGCAAGGTGTGGCGCTGGGGGTGGTGGCAACTTGAGACCCTGGTTGGAGAGGTGCATCATATTCAGGCGAACAGTCGAGCAAGCTCGGCCTGTTGTTCGGCGGTGTAGGAAACCACTCCAACTGGGAGTGTCGATGGCATCTGGAGGCGAATTTGGCCCGCCTCTTCCTGTGTGAAGCCGCCACATAGTTCAATGAGCTGAGTTCCGGATTGAGCATGCTCCTTGGCGACAAGTACTGCGGTCTCCAGGTTGGCCACGCCAACGATCACGGTTGTGAAATGCTCCGACGCGAGCGTGCTGCGGTGAACGTCCGGCGAGTAGCCGGGTGCCTTGACAATGAAGGTAAAGCGTGAAAGAGGCATTCTGTGTGCAACCTAAGGTTCGAGGTGACCTGCCCGCGTGGGCAGGCGATGCAAACCCGGTACGCGACGATGCTGCGAATAACGCGGACCGGACTTGCAGCGCCTGCTGTAACGGGTCAGGTTAACCGGGGGGTCATGCGTCGCCGTGTCTGGCAAGGACGACGAAATCGGATGTGTACCAGCCACTCTCATGCTTTACCGCTGAACTCGTGGTCTGAGTGCAGGTGCCACCACCTTGGGCGACGAGAAACGTATGAGTGATACCTTGGCGCGAATTCCTTCAGATGCGGCTTGTCGAGGGCACCTGTGGCAATAGCGACGGTTGGCTCGTCGTCGATCGCGCCAATGGTGCTGCCGCAAGAACTGCAGAACGCACGGCTGGAGCATGGAGAAGAGCGCCAAGTTGAAGGCTTGCCGCCGGGACCGACCCACTCAACGCTCTGCGCGGGGAACTCGACCCACGTGAGCGTGAGAGAACCAGAGTGCTTACGGCAGCTTTCGCATGAACATGTGTGGGGCTTCGCTGGCGCGCCGGTTACGCGAAATCGGATGGAGCCGCAGATGCAGCCGCCTTCGTAGTGCTTGGTGGTCATTGCAACAACAGAGAAGAGCCAGTGGTGATTGCGAAGCCTAAGGCTGGTCTGAACAAATGGCACCCAGCATGAGCAGTGCCGAGGAATCCAGAGTTCGAGTCGAATTGACGCATTGCGCTCGTTTTCGAGCGCTTTTCCCGTCTCTCCAGCCCGCCGTACCGCGCACCGTGTGCACCACTCGAGAATCCGTATCCTCGCCAATGTGCGCATTCATGCCGAAGTACCACTGCTTCCCCTTATTACTTTGATGCATCTGCGGGTCTCGCTCGCCGCTCTGGTTCTTGGTCGAGCTGGGCGCGCCGATCAACGTGGCATCAACAACCGTGCCTGCCTCGAGCAGCAGGCCTTCGGCCAGGAGCACGTCGTTGACGCTGACCAGGATCTGCTCGGCCAGCTTGTGCTCCTCCGGCAGGTGGCGAAACCGCAGGTTCGTGCTCTCGTCGGGCAACCGCTGCTCCCACCCCAGACGCGCAAACTCGCCAAACAGGGGCATGGCGTGCAGGGCCTCCTCCATGGCCGGGTCACTCAAGGTGAACCA
>JBIKTP010000608.1:0-2770 GCA_044348035.1 Burkholderiaceae bacterium | reverse complement strand
TCAACTACCGCAAGGCCGACATCACGCCGCGCCAGCGGGCGATGCTCGATTTCGCGATGAAGGTCTGCCTGCAATCCGATGCGATCGGCGAAGAGGACTTTGCCGCCCTGCATGCGCATGGCTTCACCGACGAGGACATCTGGGACATCGGCGCCATCACCGCCTTCTTCGGGCTGTCGAACCGCATCGCCAACTTCAGCGGCATGCTGCCCAACCCGGAGTTCTATCTGATGGGGCGGCTGCCGCGCGAAAAGAAGGCGTAGGCCGGCCTCAGCCGACCAGGATCCGCACCCAGTCCGGCAGGTCGATCGCCTTCTTGGCCCGCATGTCGACCCAGATCGTCGTGGCTCCACCGGCCGCGTACACCAGCCCCGGCTGGTCGGTGCGCTCCATCGTGACCCAGGTCTCGAAGGTGGTGCGCGCGGGGTCGCTGCCATACATGCGCACCTGCACGTCGCCCGGGTATTCCAGCTGGCGGTAGAAATTGCAGAACGCGTTGACGACGATGGGGCCCTCGCCCTGCGCGTCGGTCAGGCAGCCCGCGGAACGCATCCAGTCGATGCGGCAGGTCTCCATGTAGCGGAAGTAGCTGGTGTTGTTGAGGTGCCCCATCGCGTCCATGTCGCCCCATCGGATGGGGATGGTCATCTCGTAGATCAGCGTCTTGCGCTCGGGAATCTCCAGCCTCATATGGTGAAGCCGTCGTCTGCGCAGAGCACCGCGCCGTTGACAAAATGGCTCTGGTCGGAACACAGCATCACGATCATTGCGTCGAGGTCCGCCGGCTGCCCGACCCGCTTGCGCGGCAGCATCTGGATCAGCTTCTGGCCCTGCTCGGTCTGCCAGTGGTGGTGGTTGATCTCGGTGTCGATGTAGCCCGGGCACAGCGCATTCACGTTGATGCCGAAGCGGCCCCATTCCAGGGCCAGCGCCTTGGTCATGTGGATGATGGCCGCCTTGCTCATGCTGTAGACGCTGAGTTGCGGCACCGGGCGCAGGCCCAGCATCGAGGCCACGTTGACGATGCGCCCTCCGGTGAAGGTGCCGGGCGCTGCGCCACGGGCGCGCGCGATCATGCGCTTGCCGACCTCCTGCGCGACGAAATAGGAGCCCTTGACATTGGTGTCGAACACGAAGTCGAAGTCCTTGGGCGACACATCCTGCACGCGCTGCGTGGTGCTGACGCCGGAGTTGTTGACCAGGATGTCGATCGAGCCGACTTCGGTTTCGGCATGGGCCACGGCCGACTTGATCGAATCATGGTCGGTGACATCGAGCTCGACCACATGGGCATCGCCGCCGGCGCCATCGATCTCGGCCCGCAGGTCCTTCAGCTTCTCGATCCGCCGGCCGGCAAGCACGACAGCGGCTCCCGCCTTGGACAGGGTGCGCGCGAATTGCGCACCCAGGCCGCTGGATGCGCCCGTCACCAGGGCGACACGCCCGGAAAGATCAATGCTGTAGGCCATGGGGGCTTTTCTCCGTACTCAGGAAGGGTGGGGTGGGGATTATCGCGCGACGCCCCGGCACGGCCGCATAAAATCCCCGGCTGCAACCCGCTTGCAAACCCATCCACCTGATTGCGCGATCATGACCCACGAAGAAATTCTTGCCCAGTTCGGCCCCCGCGAAGCCATGGAGTACGACGTTGTCGTTGTCGGAGGCGGGCCGGCCGGCCTGTCGACAGCCATCCGCCTCAAGCAGCTGGCCACAGAGCGGGGCCACGAGGTCTCGGTGGTGGTGCTCGAGAAAGGCTCCGAGCCCGGCGCCCACATCCTGTCGGGCGCCATCATGGATCCGATCGCGATCACGGAGCTGTTCCCGAACTGGAAGGAAATGGGCGCGCCGCTGAACCAGCCGGTGACCGACGACGCGATGATGTTCTTTGGCGAGAACGCCGCGTTCCGGATGCCCAACTTCATGCTGCCGTCCTGCCTGCACAACCACGGCAACTACATCATCAGCCTGGGCGCCGTCACCCGCTGGCTGGCGCAGCAGGCCGAGAGCCTCGGCGTCGAGATCTTCCCCGGGTTCGCCGCCGCAGAGGTGCTCTACAACACGGACGGCTCGGTCAAGGGCGTGGCCACCGGCAACATGGGCGTGGGCAAGGATGGCCAACCCATGGACAGCTTCCAGCTCGGCATGGAACTGCATGCGAAGTACACGGTCTTTGCAGAGGGTTCGCGCGGGCACCTGGGCAAGCAGGTGATCGCCCGCTTCCACCTCGACGAGGGCCGCGACCCGCAAACCTATGGCATCGGCATCAAGGAGCTGTGGGAGATCGACCCGAAACGGCACCAGCCGGGCCTGGTGCTGCACTCGGCCGGATGGCCGATGCAGGGGCACACCTACGGCGGCGCCTTCCTCTACCACATGGAAGACAACAAGGTCGCGATGGGCTTCATCACCGGCCTGGACTACAGCAACCCCTATCTGAGCCCGTTCGAGGAGTTCCAGCGCTGGAAAACCCACCCGAACATCCGCTACTACCTGGAGGGAGAGGATCAGGGCCTCAAGCCTGCGAAGCGCCTGGCCTACGGTGCCCGCGCCATCACGGCCGGTGGCCTGATGTCGCTTCCCAAGACGGTCTTTCCGGGCGGCGCGCTGGTGGGCTGCGACGCGGGCTACCTCAACGTGAGCCGCATCAAGGGCAGCCACGCCGCCATCAAGACCGGCATGCTGGCCGCAGAGGCCGCCTTCGACGCACTGCAGGCCGGGCGCGCCCACGATACGCTCACGGCCTACCCGGAGGCGTTCCAGCACAGCTGGC
>JBIKTP010000607.1:0-2772 GCA_044348035.1 Burkholderiaceae bacterium | reverse complement strand
CAGGGCAGGATGCGGGCCGTGACATGGGCCCGCATGGCCTGTGCGCCAACCGTTGCGCCGGGGCGGCCGGCGGCCGGTTGCAGGTCCGCCGTGAGCTGCAGCGGCCCCGCACCGCGGGCGAGCGGGCCGCGCAACGCGGCCTGGGCATCGAGCAGCATCTTCTGCGGGCCCAGCGGCACCTCGACCCGGCCACTGGCGTCCAGTGCCAGCGTGAGGGGTGATCGCGCAAGCAGGCTGGCCTTGCCCTGGTAGCGCCCTTGCGCGAACTGCGCGCTGTCCAGGCGCAGGGCGTGGTGCGTCCCGTCATACGCGTACTGACCGCGGATGCCTGTCACCAGCACCTCCGGCGGCCCGATCCAGCGCAGGCGCCCGATGGCCAGCGCCACGTCGAATGGCAGGGGCAACACCAGTTCCGTGAGCGGTTCGGGGGATGCGGGCCGACGGTCCTCTACCACGATCTCGTCAGCCTCCAGCTGCGGGAGTCGGATCCGTCCGGACACCAGGTCCCAGAAATCCCAGCGCACGTTCACACCCCGGCCCTCGACCGACAGGCCGGCCATGGACCAGCGCAGGCGTGCCACCTGCCCGCCGGCCCGCACGCTGCCACGCACATCGTCGGCCACCAGCTGCTGCCCGACCGGCAGGAAACGCTTTGCCCAGGGCAGGGCCTGCGCGAGCGAGCCTTCGCTGCCGCTCCAGATCCAGGCCAGTGCCGCCAGCGCCAGCAGCAGGACCAGCCACAGCTCCAGCACCCAGACCACCAGCAGGGCCGGGCGGCGCATCAGAAGGTGAACCCCACGGTGAGGTGCAGGCGCAGCTTGCGCGGCGTTACGCCATAAGCCAGGTCGATCTGCAGGGGACCCACCGGGCTTTTCCAGCGGGCGCCCACACCCACGCCGACCCGGGCCTGCAGGTCGGCCCGGCTGTCGGCCACACTGCCAGCGTCGATGAAGACGGTGCTTTCCCAGTCGCTGGCGCGGCCGTTGATCAGGATCGGACGCTGCCACTCCGCACTGCCATTCACCATGAACCGGCCAGCGGTCGTCTGCCCGCTGGCCGACCGGACGCCGATGTCGTGAAAGGCGTAACCGCGCACCGTGGAGTCACCACCGGTGAGGAACAGCTGCGTGCTCGGCAGCACGGCACTGTCGCGCGCCAGCACGGCGCCGCCCTGGGCCCGCGCGGTGATGCGCCCGCTGCGCGCGGGCAGCGTCCAGACGCCGAGCCAGTGCACCAGGGCCCGCAGAAAGGGCTCGCGCTGGTTGCCGAGCGTGACCCCGCCGCCGAGTTCGGCGCCCAGGCCATAACCGGCCGTGGGAAAGGGCAGGCTGTCGAAGCTGCGTTGCGTCCAGGCGTAACTGGCGCTGACCGACTGGGCGCGGGTCACGGTGCCCGCGTCGTTCGAGCGCGCGCGGTCGTATTCCACGTAGTAGTTGCGGTCGATGCGGTCTTCATTCTTGCTGCGGCCGATGCGCAGGTTCTGGCTGTGGACCGTCACGTCCGATGCGTTGTCGTTCTTCAGCTGGACCGAACCCACCCAGCGCCAGAGGCCCTCGTCCGGCCGGGAGGTGAGCTCGGTGCCGATCTGCTGGTTGTCGCGGTCGACCAGAAACCTGGACACGCTGCGCCAGCCGATCACCGGCAACTGGTGGTTGGTGTGTTCGATCGAAAGCCGGGCGCCACTGTCGGTGCTGGCTCCGATACCCAGCACCAGCTTGTTGCGGGAGGTCTCGCGCACGGTGACCAGCACGGGCGCCGACTGCGGGTCGCCGTCGGTCTGCAGCGTCACGAACACCGAATCGAAATACCCGCTGTCCTGCAGGCGTTGCTGGGCCTCCAGCAGGCTGGCGCGGTCGTAGGCGCTGCCGGGGCGCAGCCGCGCGATGCGTTCGACCAGGTCGGCGTCGAAACGCTGCAGGCCGTCGATGCGCAGGCCGCCCAGCCGGTAGGCGGCACCCGAGTCCAGGGTCACGCGCAAGCGCGCCGACTGCGCGTCGGGGTCGATCTCGGCGCGGCTCTCGGCGATGCGGGCCAGCGGGAAGTCCTGTGCGCCGAGCTGGCGCAGGACATTGGCCTTGGCGGTGTCCCACTCCGACTGGGTGAACGGCATGCCGGCGCGCAGCGACCATGCGTCCCGCACCGCGCTGCGCCGGGCCTCGGCCTGCGGGTGCTGCCCGATCGCGCCAGAGAACGCGATCGACACATCCTGCACGCGCGTCAAGGGCCCGGGCTGCACGCGCACCACAACCTGACGCCGACCCGGCTGGCCGGCCTCGGGCTGCTGCAACTCGATGTCGATACTGGCCGTGAACAGACCCAGGGTGCCCAGCAGCGCCTGCACGTCCTGCTGCGCGGCACGGGCGAGGCGGGCAAGTTCGCCATCATCGATGTCGGTGAGTGCGCGGTAGCGCATCAGCTCCATATGCTGTTGCAGCAGCGCCTGGATATCGGGGGGCGCCTGGATCTGCACGTCGAAGCCGCCTTGCACCGGCGCGCTGTCTGCAGCCGTCAGGGCAGCAGGCTGCGCTTGCACACGCACGGGTACCAGGCACAGCAAAGCCAGCAGCCACAAGAAAAAAGCCGGCACCAGCACCAGCTTCTTTGCCCTACGCATGGTCATGCGCCTATTTTGACAGCAGGCGCATCGCCTCCTCGAGCCCCTTGATGGTCAGAGGAAACATGCGCTGGTTCATCAGCTGCTGGATCACGCTGATGCTCTGGCGGTACTGCCACACGCCCTGTGGCTCCGGATTGATCCAGGCGAACTTCGGG
>JBIKTP010000605.1:0-2773 GCA_044348035.1 Burkholderiaceae bacterium | reverse complement strand
AGCACCTCGTCGGCAATTTCGGCGCGCACGCGGATCTGCGCCCGCGACAGCTGGATGCCCAGGTGCCGCTGCACCGCCCGGAACACCACCACATCGTCGAAGTCGGCCCGCTTGAGCCGGCTGCCGATGACCGGCGGGAAATAGAACGTCGTCTGGGTGATCGGCCGGTCAAGCACCATCAGCACCGCGCGCAGGCAATAACAGGCGGTGCCTGCAGGCAGCGTGAACGCTTCACAGGCCAGCGCGGACTGCTCCTTGCGGTAACTCTTGATGACCAGCCGGCGGTCCAGGCTGGAGGCGGCGATGGCCGCAAAACTCTGGAATTCCAGCGGCTTGCTGCGCACCTGGGGTGTGGCCACGATGGCCGGTTTGGCGGTCCGCTTCTTGATCAGCCCCTCGCCCTCCAGGTCCCGCAGGGCCTGGCGCACCGTGATCAGGCTGACACCGAACTGGCTGGCGAGGTCGGCCTCGCGGGGCAGCGGGCAGCCGGGTGCCAGCTGCCCGTCCTGGATCGGGGCACGCAGGCGCGTGGCCAGTTGCCGGTACAAGGGGCCATCGTCTCGGATCAGCAGTTGCGGCTTGAAGGCGGCCAGTGCGGCCTCCTGCTGGGCGGCTTCGTCGGCCGGTTCCTCCGCGGGCGCCTGGTCTGTTCGGGTGCTAAACGTCATGGTCTTGCTTTTGTTGATGCCGGCTGTTGTCGCCGTGCAGCCGTGACGATAACCGAATCAGGCACCCCGACCAGCCCTCAGGCCAGCACCCGTGCCGTGCTGACGCCGTTCACGATGTTGGGTGGCAACTGGCCGCGGGCAGCTGCCAGTGCACGCGTTGCTGCCCCCTCGCGCAGTGCCTTCACCGCTGTCGGGCTGACCGACGCGATATGCGGCGCAATCACCAGGTTGGGCAGGCTGCGCAGTACATGGTCCACCGGCAGAGGCTCCGGGTCGAACACATCCAGCGCCGCTGCGCCGAGTTGCCCGCTCTGCAGCGCCTGCACCAGCGCGGCGGTGTCGACGAGGTCGCCACGCGCGACGTTGACCAGCAAGGCGCCCTGTTTCATGCGCGCCAGCGTCTCCGCGCGGATCAGCTGGCGCGTGGCGGCGGACGACGGGCAATGCAGGCTGACGATGTCCGACTCCGCCAGCAACGCGTCCAGCGGGCGGGCTTCGGCACCGGCGGCCGCGATGTCGGCAGCGGCAACCACCGGGTCATGCACCAGCACCCGGCACTTGAACGCCCGCAGCCGGCCGACCACCTCGCGCCCGATGCGTCCGAAACCGACGATGCCCACGGTCTGCTGCCGCAGCACCCGCATGCCGGTCACCGGCGTCGCCAGCCGCCACTGGCCGGCGCGCAGGTCGGCGGTGTGGGTCACCACCTGGCGGGTCAGACCCAGGATGAAGGCCAGCGTGTGGTCGGCCACCTCGTCGATGCAGTAGTCCGGGATGTTCGACACCGGCACGCCGTGGGCCCGGGCCGCGTCCAGGTCGACGTTGTCCACCCCGATGCCATACCGCACGATCGCCCGCGCGCGCCGCATGGCGCCAATGACGTTCGCGTTGATCTTCGCGAACTGGGTGATCACCGCGTCGGCGTTCTCCACTGCGGCGATCAGCTCCGCCTCGGTGCTGCAGTGGTGGCCCACGATGTCGCAGCCGCCCTGTGCCAGGACGGCCGTCTCCAGGGCCAGATCGGGAAAGCTGTAGTCGGTGACGACGATGGTGCGGCGTGCGGTCATGGTGGGTGTGTCTCCGTGGTTTGTCCGAGTCGTTTTTACCAGCCGTCCGGGTAGATGTTCAGGTAGGCCCGGGGGTCGTAGGGATGTGCGCGTGCCACATCCATGTAAAAGTCGAGCCCCAGCCCGGGCGCATCGGGCAGGGACAGATGCCCGTTGGACGGGTCCAGCTGCGGGTGCCAGGTGACCAGGTCCCGCACCCAGGGCTCGTTGAAGGCGTCGAAGTGTTCCTGGATCAGGAAATTGGGCACACAGGCGGCCAGCTGCAGGCACACCGCCGTCGCCACGGGACCCCCGCTCTGGTGGGGCGCGATCCAACTGCCATGCGCCTGCGCCAGGTGGGCCACCGCCAGGGTGTTGGTGATGCCGCCCAGCGACATCGGTTCGGGCTGGAAGATGTTGACACCGCCGCCGGCCGCCAGCGTGTAGAACTGGCCCACGGTGTCGTACATCTCGCCGGTGGCCACCCGGATCGGGCTTTGCAGCGCGACCGCGTTGGCCGGTTGCTCGCGTTCGCGGGTGGTGGGTTCTTCCCACCAGAAAATATCCAGCGGCGCCAGCCGGCGGGCGGCGCGCAGGGCGTCGGCCTCGGTGAAACGCGCATGCACGTCGATCAGGATGCGCAGCTGCGGGCCGAAACGCTGGCGCAGGGCCGCCACGATGTCGTAACTCAGCTGCAGTTCGCCCTCGTCGATGAAGCCCTGCGCAGTGCCGAAGGGGTCGAGCTTGAGCGCATGAAAACCCATGCCCACCACCGCCTCGGCCGCCTGCACGAAGGCCTCGGGCGTGCGCTCGGTGCGGTACCAGCCGTTGGCGTAGGCCGGTACGCTGTCACGCACCCTGCCCCCCAGCAGCTGGTGGATCGGCACACCGAGCGATTTGCCCAGGATGTCCCAGCAGGCCACCTCGATGGCGGCCACGGCGGTGCGGTGGATATGGCCGCCGTCGAGCGAGACGCTGTCCATCAGCCGCTTCGAGAGCAGGTTGACCTGGCGCGGGTCCTGCCCGATGGCCAGGTGCTCCAGTTCGCGCACCGCGGTT
>JBIKTP010000606.1:0-2773 GCA_044348035.1 Burkholderiaceae bacterium | reverse complement strand
CGGTGACCCGGCGCCATTCGATATCGTGCAACGTCGCCAGTTGCCCGAGCATGGCCAGCTGGCTCATTCCGGTGGCGGCCACCAGGGTGGCGCGGTCGTGGCGGGCGAGGGCGCTGCGAAGCACTTCGGCGCCGTGGTCGGCGACCCGGTTCGCAACCCTTGCCGGGTCCTGGATCAATCGCAGTTGCATGCTGTGGGTGGGGCTGGGGGAGGCGTGCGGCTGTGCGGTCCTAGAATGAATGCATGCCCTCTTCGCAGTCTGCCGTCGGTTCCGGATCGTCTGAAAACCTCCATTGTCTCCCGGCCGACTTCCCGGTCGTCGCGCTCCGGGCCCCCGATGGCGCGTGCGCGACAGTGGCGCTGCATGGGGGCCATGTCCTGAGCTGGGTACCGGCCGGCGGCAGCGAGATGCTGTACCTCTCGGCGCGCTCGGGTTTCGCCCCGGGTCAGGCGATCCGGGGGGGTGTGCCTGTCATATTCCCGCAGTTCTCGGACCGCGGGCCGCTCAGGCGCCATGGCTTCGCCCGCGTGCTGCCATGGCAACTGATCCGGCGGGAGACAGGTGCCGACAGCGCAAGCGCTGTCCTGCGGCTGGAACACGGGCCGCAGTCGCAGGCATTCTGGCCGCATGTCTTTGTGCTGGAGCTGACCGTGCGGGTTGGCGCGGCCAGCCTGTCGCTCGGCCTGACGTGCCGCAACGTCGGGGCCGACGCCTTCAGCTTTCACGCGGCCATGCACAGCTACTTCCGGGTGCATGATCTGCCGCATTGCCGCTTGTCCGGTCTGCAGGGCTTGCGCTACCAGGACGCGCTGGACCACCAGGACAAGCTGCAGGCGGGAGATGTCGAATGGGGCACTGGTGATCTGGACCGCGTCTACACCCGGGTGCCCGGCCCTTTGCTGCTGTCGGGCCCGGGCCGCGATGGCGGCGCCACGCTTCTGCAGATCGGCCAGGAGGGCTTCGAGGATGTGGTGGTGTGGAACCCGGGCGCCGGCAAATGCGCCGCCCTGGCCGACATGCCGGCTGACGGCTGGCGCCACATGGCCTGTGTGGAGGCGGCACGCATTGTCCGCCCGGTGACACTGTTGCCAGGCGAGCAGTGGCACGGCGCGCAGGACCTGCACTGCCTCACGCCATCAAAGCACCGCTGAGCCGCGGCGCGGCCGGCCCGCGCCGGCCATGTTCCGGCGGATGCCCTTCAGTGCAGCACGTCCAGCAGCCGGTCGAGCCCGCCGCTGTTGATCGCCACCATGGCCTGTTCACGGACCCTGGGCTTCGCGTGGTAGGCCACCGAGAGACCAGCAACACCCATCATGGGCAGATCGTTGGCGCCATCCCCCACGGCGATCGCCTGATCCGGCCGCACGCCGAGCTGTGCACAGGTGGCCAGCAGCATCCGGCGCTTTTCTTCCCCGTCGCAGATGTCGCCCCAGGCCTGGTCGACCATGCGACCGGTGAGGGCCCCTGCGGCAATCTCCAGCACGTTGGAGCGGGTGTAGTCGATGTGCAGAAGGTCGCGCACCCGGTCGGTGAAGAAGGTGAAACCGCCACTGACCAGCAGGGTTCGCAGCCCCGCAGCCCGGAGCGCTGCGAGGAGTTGCGAGGCGCCGGGATTGAGCTGCAGGCGTTCGCGGTAGACCTGCTCCAGGTACGCCACAGGCACGCCCTCCAGCAGCGCCACCCGCGCCCGCAGGCTGGCCTTGTAGTCGGCGATGTCGCCGCGCATGGCCGCTTCGGTGATGGCGGCCACCTCCTCCTTGCGACCGGCCGCGGCCGCGATCTCGTCCACGCACTCGATGTTGATCAGCGTGGAGTCCATGTCGAAGGCGGCGAGCCGGAAGTCCTGCAGGCGCAGCGGCGGCGTGAATCCCTGCACCAGCAGGCCGGGAGAAATTTCGGTGGCGGTGGTCATTCGCCGATGTTAAGTCAGGGTACCGCGGGGACAGCAGAAACGCCCCGATGAAACGGGCGTGGGCCAGGTCAGACCGGCACTGCGAGCGATGCCGGTGCCGGGGGCGTGAGGGGTTGTCCCAGATTGCGCAACACGTCGCGCACCATCTGCGCGCGGTCCTGCGGCTGGGGCAGGGCGCGCTCGATGCGGATCTTCTCGTTGCCCACCAGCTTGATGTGCCGGTGCTTGCGGACCATTTCGATGATGCGCGTCGGGTCGACCGGTGCGTCCTTCTTGAAGCTGATCGTGATCACGCCCGGCGCCGCATCGACCTTCACCACGCCGTACGGCCGTGCGGTCACCCGCAGGCGGTGCACATCGATCAGGGTCTGGGCCTGGGGCGGCAGTTTGCCGAAGCGGTCGACCAGTTCTTCCAGCAGGGCGTCGATCTGCTCGGTGGTCTTCGCACTGGCGAGTTTCTTGTAGAAGCTCAGGCGCAGATGCACGTCGCCGCAGTAGTCGCTGGGCAGCAGGGCGGGGGCATGCAGGTTGATGTCGGTGGTGACGCTCAGCGGCGCGAGCAGGTCGGGCTCCTTGCCGGCCTTGAGCGAGCGTACCGCCTCTGCCAGCATCTCGTTGTAGAGCTGGAAGCCGATCTCCAGGATGTTGCCGCTCTGGTTCTCGCCGAGCACCTCGCCGGCTCCGCGGATCTCCAGGTCGTGCATGGCGAGGTAGAAGCCGGATCCGAGCTCCTCCATCTGCTGGATGGCCTCCAGGCGCTGGCTGGCCTGCTTGGTCAGGCCTTCGATGTCGGGCACCATCAGGTAGGCATAGGCCTGGTGGTGGCTGCGGCCCACGCGGCCGCGCAACTGGTGCAACTG
>JBIKTP010000063.1:0-8719 GCA_044348035.1 Burkholderiaceae bacterium | reverse complement strand
CGTAAAGGCGGCCCCAAATGACCGAACCCCCAGCAACCGATTCCACCCGTTGTGGCCTGATCGCCATCGTCGGCAAGCCCAATGTCGGCAAGTCCACGCTGCTCAATGCGCTGGTCGGCCAGAAGATCAGCATCACCTCCCGCAAGGCACAGACGACCCGCCACCGCATCACCGGCGTGCGAACCGAGGGCGCCAGCCAGTTCGTGTTCGTCGACACACCGGGTTTCCAGACACGGCACGGCAACGCGCTGAACCGCTCCCTGAACCGGTCGGTCCTGGGCGCAGTCAACGACGTGGATCTGGTTCTGTTCGTGGTCGAGGCGGGGGTGTTCAACCAGGCTGATGCGAAGGTTCTGGAACTGCTGGGCAAACAGGTTCCGGCGCTGCTTGTGGCGAACAAGCTGGACCAGGTGGCGCAGCGTGCCGAGGTTGCGCCCTGGCTGCAGCAGATGCAGCAGCGGCATGCCTTTGCCGAGTTCGTGCCGATGTCGGCCAAGAACGCGAAGGACATCACACGCCTGCTGGGTATCTGCGAGAAGTACCTTCCCCAGCAGGCGTGGTTCCATGGCCCCGACGAGTTGACCGACCGCAGCGAGAAGTTCCTGGCAAGCGAGTTGGTGCGGGAGAAGCTGTTTCGCCTGACAGGCGACGAGCTGCCCTACACCTCGACCGTCGTGATCGACAAGTTCGAGGAGGAAGCGCCCCAGCACAAGGGCCACAAGCGACTGGTACGCATCGCGGCCACCATCGTGGTGGAGCGCGACAGCCACAAGGCCATGGTGATCGGCGACAAGGGCGAGCGCATCAAGCGCATCGGGACAGAGACCCGGGTGGAACTCGAGTCGCTGCTGGATGCCAAGGTTTTCATCGAGCTGTGGGTCAAGGTGCGATCGGGCTGGGCGGACGACGAGGCGCGCGTGCGCAGCTTTGGCTACGACTGAGCCCGGTGTGCTGCAATGGCCACCAAGCGCTACTCCGAAGAACCCGCCTACGTCCTGCACCGGCACGATTGGAGCGAGTCGAGCCTGATCCTGGAGGTCTTCACCCGCAACCATGGCCGGGTCGCCCTGGTCGCCAAAGGTGCTAAGAGGCCCAGTTCCAGCCTGCGACCGATTCTCCTGCCCCTGCAACCTCTGCATGTCGCTTTCGGCGGTGATGCGGAGATCCGGACGCTGCGCAGCGCCGAGTGGATGGGCGGACATGTGATGCCTGGCGGAGATGCCCTCCTGTCCGGGTATTACCTCAACGAGTTGGTCTTGTCCTTGTTGGCGCGTGACGACCCCCACCCGGTGCTGTTCGACATTTATGCCAGCGTGGTGGAGGTGATTGCCTCCGGCCATTCCGACGCATTGCAGACCGTCCTGCGGGCATTCGAACTGCTTCTTCTGCGCGAAACCGGGCATCTCCCGATGCTGGATGCGCAGACGATGACGCTGGGTCCACTGGCTCCGCAAGCGCGCTACGTGCTGGTCTCGGAAGGTGGTTTGCGTCAGGCCGGTGATTCAGACCGCAACAGCATCTCTGGCCAGCATTGGCAGACCATCCAGCAGGCACTCGATGCGGCGACCGGCCTGCTGGGCCTGCTGGCTGCCTGTGCGCCGGTGGCCCAGGAACTCAAGTCCCAGCTGCGTGCGCTGCTCAATTACCATTGCGGGGTGACGATGCTGCGCACCCGGCAAATGATGGTGGACCTCCAATCGCTATGAAGAAGACAGCCCTGTCCGTCAACCTGAACAAGGTGGCCCTGGTGCGCAACACGCGTCACCTGGGTATCCCGTCGCCGGTACGCGCGGCCGACATCTGCCTGCGCGCGGGTGCCTCCGGCATCACGGTGCATCCGCGTCCAGACCAGCGCCACATCCGCACCGAGGACGTGCATGCGCTGTCGCAATTGCTGGCGGACTGGCCGGACCGCGAGTACAACATCGAAGGCAACCCGTTCCAGAACCTGATGGGTTTCGTGCGGGCATTGCGGCCCCACCAATGTACGCTGGTGCCGGACGGCGAAGGCCAGTTCACCAGCGACCATGGCTGGAACCTGGCGCAGGATGGCGAACGCCTGCGGCCGATCATTGCCGAAGCGCGCCAGCTTGGTGTGCGCGTGAGCCTGTTCATGGATCCGGAGCCCGATGCGATGGCCGGCGCGCGGGCCATAGGCGCAGACCGGGTCGAGTTGTACACCGAACCCTATGCCCAGGCCTGGGGTGGCCCCGACCAAGCGCGCCAGACCGCGCGGTATGCGGCGGCTGCGCAGGCGGCCCTGGACGCTGGCCTGGCCGTCAACGCCGGGCACGATCTCAATCGCGCCAATCTGACCTGGTTCCTGCAGTCGGTGCCGCGGGTGCGCGAGGTGTCCATCGGGCACGCCCTGATCGCCGACGCGCTCGAGCTCGGCTATTCGGCCACCATCGCCGACTACCTGCGCTGCATCGACGAGGCGTTCGACAGGCCACGCCAGATATAGGTCGCCGATGATCTACGGAATCGGCACCGACATCTGCGATATCCGGCGCATACGGGCCAGCCTGGAGCGGCACGGCGACCGTTTCGCGCAGAAGGTGCTCAGTGAGCGCGAACTGGTCGTCTGGAAGTCCCGCAGCGCACGCTGGCCCGAGCGCGGGGTGCGGTACCTGGCCACACGCTTCAGCGCCAAGGAGGCATTCAGCAAGGCCATCGGCATGGGGATGCGAATGCCCATGACCTGGCGCTTGTGCGAGATCGACAACCTGCCGTTTGGCGGGCCGAATGCCGGCAAGCCGAAGATCGTGCTGCACGGCGGGCTGAAGGTGTGGTTCGAGGCCAGAGGTCTGCAGGCCCATGTCAGCGTGACAGACGAGTCCGATTACGCCGCCAGCTTCTGTGTGGTCGAGACCCTGGATACATCCCCACCCCCTCCTGACCACCCAGCTGACGATTGACCGACATGCCTCCTTCAGACTTTCCCGGAACGGCCCATGCGCCCTTGATCATCGACGTCGCCGGTCTGGCTCTGACACCCGTGGACCGCGCCCGATTGCGCCACCCGCTGGTGGGGGGGCTGATCCTGTTCGGCCGCAACTGGCGGGAGCGCGAGCAGGTGTCTGCGCTGTGCGCCGAAGCCAAGTCCATGCGCCCGGACCTGCTCGTCCTGGTAGACCATGAGGGCGGCCGGGTGCAGCGTTTTCGTACGGACGGCTTCACGCACCTTCCGCCCATGGCCAGTCTGGGGCGCCTGTGGAGCGAGGCCGTGGCGGGTGATCCGCAGGCCAGCGCGCTGCGCGCCACCGCGGCGGCGACGGCATGTGGCTTCGTGCTGGGGGCCGAGTTGCGGGCCTGTGGCATCGATCTGAGTTTTGCGCCGGTGCTGGACCTGGACTATGGCGCCAGCAGCGTGATCGGCGACCGGGCCTTCGCCGGTGATCCCGCCATCGTCACCTTGTTGGCCAAGAGCCTGATGCACGGCATGTTGCAAAGCGGAATGGCCAATTGCGGCAAACACTTTCCAGGGCATGGCTACGTCAAGGCCGATTCGCACACCGACATCCCGCGCGACCGCCGAAGCCTGCGCTCGATCCTGACACGCGATGCCGCACCGTATGGCTGGCTGGGCACGGCACTCGCCAGCGTGATGCCGGCCCATGTGGTCTACCCGGCGGTGGACGCCCGGCCGGCTGGTTTCTCGCGAAGCTGGTTGCAGGACATCCTGCGCGGGCAGCTGAGGTTTGGCGGGGCCATCTTCAGTGATGACCTCAGCATGGCCGGCGCCCGGATCATCGACGGGCGCGAAGTATCCTACACCGAGGCGGCAGTTGCCGCCTTGCACGCCGGGTGCGATCTGGTGCTGTTGTGCAACCAGAGCCTGGGGGAGGGGGTCGCGGTCGACGCCCTCATCGACGGCCTCGCGCTGGCGGCCAGCCGCGGTGTCTGGCAGCCCGACGCAGGCAGCGAGGAGCGGCGCCTGGAACTTCTGCCGCAGTTCGCTGCCATGGCCTGGGATGACCTCATGGTGCATCCTCGGTACATGCAGGCGCTGGACCTGATCCCCTGAGCCCTGCCGGGTCGCCGGCGGGGCTCAGGTGATGGATATCTCGCGGCGCAGGGCCGGGAAAAGAATCACATCCCGGATGCTCGGACTGTCGGTGAGCAGCATCATCAGGCGGTCTATGCCGATGCCGCAGCCGCCGGTGGGCGGCATGCCGTACTCCAGTGCCCGCAGGAAGTCGTGGTCGAAGAACATGGCCTCGTCGTCACCGCTGTCCTTGGCCTCCACCTGGGCGTGGAAACGCGCTGCCTGGTCCTCGGCGTCGTTGAGTTCGCTGAAGCCGTTGCCGAATTCGCGGCCGGTGATGTAGAGCTCGAACCGCTCGGTGACCTCCGGATGGCTGTCGCTGGCCCGGGCCAAAGGCGAGATCTCGACCGGATGCTCGCAGATGAAGGTCGGCTGCCAGAGTTTGTCCTCGACGGCTTCTTCGAAGTACATCACCTGCAAGGCCGCCAGCGAGCGGGTCGACAGCTTGTGGCGCTCTTCGGTCTTGCCCAGTGTCCCAAGCGCCTGGATCAGCCAGGCGGCATCCTGCACGCGGTCACCGGCATCGGTGTACTTGTCGATCGCCTGAAGGATCGTCAGCCGCTCAAAGGCGGGCGCGAGGTCGACCGGCCGGCCGGCATAAGTCAGCTCGAGCGTGCCTGCCGCCTTGCGTGCCGCGTCACGCACCAGTTCTTCCGTGAAGGCCATCAGGTCCTGGTAGTTCCAGTACGCCGCATAGAACTCCATCATGGTGAACTCGGGGTTGTGCCGTACCGAGATGCCTTCATTGCGGAAATTGCGGTTGATCTCGAACACCCTGTCGAAGCCA
Organism: Burkholderiaceae bacterium; assembly: GCA_044348035.1. Classification (GTDB taxonomy): domain Bacteria; phylum Pseudomonadota; class Gammaproteobacteria; order Burkholderiales; family Burkholderiaceae_C; genus CAISIP01. The sequence goes on along the minus strand of JBIKTP010000063.1, from coordinate 3,884 downwards.
CCCACGATCAGCCGCTTGAGATAGAGCTCCGGAGCGATGCGCAAATACATCTGCTGGTCGAGCGCATTGTGGTGGGTGGTAAAGGGTTTCGCGTTGGCGCCGCCTGGAATCGGGTGCAGCATGGGCGTCTCGACCTCCAGAAAGCCGTGGGAAACCATGAACTCGCGGATGCCGCTGACGGCGCGGCTACGGGCTGTGAAGCGTCGGCGTGCAGCGTCATCGGTCATCAGGTCGACATAACGCTGGCGGTACTTGAGTTCCTGGTCATGCACGCCATGGAACTTGTCGGGCATCGGGCGGAGGCTTTTGGTCAGCAGGCGGATGCTCGACGCATGTATGGACAGTTCTCCCGTCCGGGTGCGGAACATCGACCCCTGCACACCGAAGATGTCGCCGAGGTCCCAGTGCTTGAAGTTTTCATAGGCTTCGGCGCCGATGTCTTCCCCCTTGATGTAGATCTGGATCCTGCCGGTGCTGTCCTGCAGGGATGCGAAACTGGCCTTGCCCATGACGCGCTTGAGCATCATGCGCCCGGCTACCGACACCTTGTGCTGTGCGGCGACCAGCGCATCTGCATCGGCGCCGGCGTACTGTGCCAGCAGGGCCTCGGCGTGGTGCGTCGGCTTGAAATCGTTGGGAAAGGCCACCCCGTGTCCGGCAGACTGTCGCTCACGCAGCGCCTTGAGTTTCTCGCGCCGCTCGGCGATCAGCTGATTTTCGTCTGTGGCGGGTGCGTGCGCTGGATGTTCGGACATGGGAAGTGCGGGTTCAGGATGAGGGGTGGGCATCAGGCTGCCTGTAACCCACTATTATCGCCAGTGCCGCTTTTCATTCGCCACCATGCTCCACCAAATCATCAGCCTGCTGTTGCAGGTCGTCGTCGGCCTCGTCACTGCCGTGTGCCTGTTGCGCCTGTACCTGCAGCACCAGCGGATCGCGTTTTCCATTCGATCAGGCAACCCGCTGGGTCCCTTCATCTTCGCGCTGACGGACTGGCTGGTCCTTCCGTTGCGGCGCATTGCACCGCCAGTCGGGCGCTGGGATACCGCGAGCCTGCTGGCCGCCTACCTGCTGCAGCTGCTGCAGGCAGTGATCCTGTGGTTCCTCGCGGGGGCTGGCGGCCCTGCGGTCTGGCTGCTGCTGGCCGCCGCAGTCGGGCTGGCCCAGCTGGCATTGTCCAGCGCCAGCATCCTGGTGATCGTCTACGCGGTGTTGTCCTGGGTGCAGGCGGGATCGCCATTGGCCAGCCTCGTCGGGCGTCTGGTTGTGCCCTGGTTGTCGCCCATCCGCCGAGTGGTGCCACTGGTCGGAGGGATCGACCTCTCGCCGCTGGTGCTGCTGGTGCTGCTGCAAGTAGCCGACATCGTGCTGGGCGGGGTCGCCGCCAGCCTGCTGGGCTAGCCGCGCGGTTCAGGCCACCACGGCATCGGCGGGCTGGCGCAGGAGCATTGCCAGAGAGTTCGCGACAATCCGGCGCAGGTCGCGGCGGTCACTGACCATGTCGACGGCACCCTTGTCCTGCAGGAACTCGGCCCGCTGGAAACCTGCCGGCAGCGTGACACGCAGGGTCGACTCGATGACGCGCGGCCCTGCAAAGCAGATGAGTGCCTTGGGCTCGGCGATCACGATGTCGCCCATGAAAGCGAAACTCGCGCTCACGCCGCCCGTCGTGGGATCGGTCAGGATACTGATGAAGGGAAGCCCCTTTTTCGCCAGCCGGGTCAATGCGGCATTGGTCTTGGCCATTTGCATGAGGCTCAGCAAACCTTCCTGCATGCGCGCGCCACCCGTGGCCGTGAAGCAGATGAAGGGAACTTTCTGCTCTGCGGCAGTCTCGACACCCCGCACGAAACGCTCACCGACCACGGAGCCCATGCTGCCGCCCATGAAGTCGAACTCGAAACAGGCCACCACGACGCTGATGTTGTGGATGGACCCGCCCATGACCACCAGGGCGTCGGTTTCGCCGGTGTTGTCCATGGCCTCCTTCAGGCGTTCCGGGTACTTGCGGCTGTCCTTGAATTTCAGCGCGTCGACCGGCAGCACTTCCTGACCCACTTCGAACCGGCCTTCGTTGTCCAGGAACAGGTTCAGGCGCGCGCGCGCGCTGATCCGGTGGTGGTGGCTGCAGGTCGGGCAGACGTTCTGGTTCTGCTCCAGATCCGTCTTGTAGAGGACGGTTTCACAGCTGGGGCACTTGATCCAGAGACCCTCCGGCACCGTGCGGCGTTCGGCCGGATCAGTGTGCTGGATTTTCGGGGGCAAGAGCTTTTCGAGCCAACTCATGGGAACTCCTTGTCAGGGTTTGGCGATCTGTGCCGATTGTCTGTCGAGCGCGCCGCGAATGCCAGCCAGGAATTCGGCGGCAACCGGCACCACCCGATCGCGCGGCTGCTCGTCGATCAGCTGGATGATCTTGCTGCCGATGACGACGGCGTCCGCCACCCGCGCGATGGCGCAGGCCGATGCGGCATCACGAATGCCGAAACCAACGCCCACTGGTATGCGCACATGCTGGCGGATACGTGGCAGCATCGACTCGACTGCAGCGATGTCCAGTGTTCCGGCTCCGGTGACCCCCTTGAGCGACACATAGTAGACGTATCCAGAGGCGACCTCGGCCACCTGCTGCATGCGACGTTCTGTGCTGGTGGGTGCGAGCAGGAAGATCAGGTCCATGCCATGGCGGCGCAGGTCGGCGGCAATCCCGGTGCATTCCTCCGGCGGGTAGTCAACGACCAGCAAGCCATCCACGCCGGCCTGCGCGGCGGCCTGTACGAACGGACTTCCCGGCCCGGCGGCGGCGTGGCGCTGGTCATAGCGCTCGATCGGATTGGCATACCCCATGAGGACGACCGGCGTATGCGTGTTGTCCTGGCGGAAGGTTCGCACCATTTCCAGGACCTGCACCAGCCCGACACCTGCCGCAAGCGCCTTGTCCCCCGCTTTCTGGATCACGGCTCCGTCGGCGCTGGGGTCGGAGAACGGTACACCAAGCTCCAGGATGTCGGCGCCGGCGGCCACCATGCCGTGCATCAGGTCCGGCGTGACGTCCACCTGCGGGAAGCCGGCCGTGACATAGGGAATCAGGGCTGTGCGTCCGCTCGCCTTCAGGGCGGCCAGGGTGGCCGCGATGCGGCTCATGCGCGCGCCCCCTTGGCCGGGGCCTCGACGACGACACCTCCCTTGACTGCCTGGCCGCGGCAACTCGGGCGGCAGTAGAAATCTGCATTGCTGAGATCGGCCACGGTGCCGATATCCTTGTCGCCGCGACCCGACAGGTTGACAAGGATGGACTGATCAGGGCGCATCGTACGCGCCATCTGCATGGCATACGCCACGGCATGGCTGGACTCAAGGGCGGGGATGATGCCTTCGGTCCGGCAGAGGTAATGGAACGCTTCCAGTGCCTGGGCATCGGTCACCCCGACATATTCCGCCCGGCCGATGTCCTTCAGGAAGGCATGCTCAGGACCGACGCCGGGGTAGTCCAGACCGGCGCTGATGCTGTGCGTCTCGGTCACCTGACCATCGTCGTTCTGAAGGATATAGGTGCGGTTGCCATGCAGCACGCCCGGGCTGCCACGTTGCAGAGACGCCGAGTGTTTGCCGCTGTCGAGCCCTTCCCCGGCTGCCTCGACGCCGACCAGACGTGTTCCTGTCTGCTCGATATAGGGGTGGAAGATACCCATCGCATTGCTGCCGCCACCGACGCAGGCCATCACCACATCGGGCTGCGCGCTGTGGCAGCCCTGGGCCGCCAGCATCTCCGGCATCTGGCGCAGACACTCCTTGCCGATCACGCTCTGGAAATCCCGCACCATCATCGGGTAAGGATGCGGGCCGGCCACGGTGCCGATGATGTAGAAGGTGTTGTCGACATT
>JBIKTP010000604.1:0-2778 GCA_044348035.1 Burkholderiaceae bacterium | reverse complement strand
CGCCAGCCCGGTGGAGGTGTCCCGGCCCAGGATGTCGATCAGGATCAGCAGCGGCACCACCGCCAGGTCCTGCAGCATCAGGATCGCGAACACCGCCTGCCCCAGCGGCTGGGCCAGCGAGCGCTGCTGCGCGAGCAGCTGCAGCACCACGGCGGTGGAGGACAGCGACAGGACCAGCCCGAGGACCAGGGCCACGGTGGGCCGGTTGCCGAAGGCCCATGCCAGCACCCCGATGGCGGCGGCGCTGAGCAGCACCTGCGCGCTGCCGCCGGCGAACACCCAGCGGCGCATCGACCACAGGCGCTGGGCGGAGAGCTCCAGCCCGATCAGGAACATCAGGAAGATGACTCCCAGATCGGCCAGCGACTGCACACCCCCCAGGCGGGCGAAGGTCAGGGACTCGAGCCAGGGCCAGTGGTCGGCCCACAGCGCGATGCCGTGCGGCCCCACGAGCACGCCCACTGCCAGGAAACCCAGCACCTGGTTGATGCGAAAGCGCTGTGCCAGCGGGATCAGGATGCCCACCAGGGTCAGGAACAGCAGCGCCTCGCGCAAAAAGGGCAGGGGTGCTGCGTGGTCCACGGTGTCCGCAGTCTCAGGGCACCAGGGCCACGAACAGGAAGGCCGCAAAAATCACCAGATGCACCGCACCGTGCATGACGTTGGTGCGACCGGAGGCCAGCGTGAAGCCGCCCAGCATGGCCGAGAAGATCAGGGCGACCTCGATGATGGAAACCGCCAGCGCCAGCACCAGGGCACCCGGCGGGGTCGCCATGGCCGTCGCCAGGATGGAGATGGCTACGAGGGGAATCAGGGTGTGCGAGGACAACATCCGCCGATTCTGCAGCAAGGCCCCGCCGGCGCAGGCCTATGGGGTCAGAGTGTCTGGGGCTCCATCCGGATTGCGCCGCACGGGCACTCATGTGCGCGTCCACCTGCACCACGCCATCTTGCACCACCAGTTCCGGAACGCCGTCAATCAGCGACAGGTCGACATGCTGGCGGTACAGCCGGGGCCGTCAGGTGGCCCGCAAAACCCGTCCCGGCCGGGCCTCGGTCTGTACGCCGTCGCGCACGACATGTTGCCCGTTGACCAGCACATGGTGCACGCCGGTGGCCTTCTGGCAGGGTTGCAGGTAGGTGCCGCGGTCCTGCACCTCCTGCGGGTCGAACACCACCACGTCGGCTGCGGCGCCGGGTGTCAGCGTGCCGCGGTCGAACATGCGCAGCCGGGCGGCCACGCCGCCGCTCATCTTGAAGACAGCCGTGGGCAGGTCGAAGTCGCCCAGCTCACGCACCAGCCGCCCCAGCATGCGCGCGCTGGCGCCGAAGTTGCGCGGGTGTGGCTGTCGCGTGCCCTGGTCGAAGGCGATGGCCGAACCGTCCGAGCCCATCAGCGCATGCTTGCAGCGCAGGAAGGTGCGCATGTCGTCCTCGGTGCGGTAGAACAGCACGACCATGACGCGGTTGCCGCCCTCGCGGCACAGCTCCAGCGTGAGGCGCGCCGCGGTCTTGCCGGCGGCCGCCGCCGCGGCTTCGAGCGACTGGCCTTCCCTGGCGCCCAGGAGGCCGTCGGTGCGGGCGAGCACCACGCGGTCCCACAGCCACGGGATGCGGTGCGCCGACCAGCCCTGGGCGAGATCGGCCTCGGCACGGTCCAGGGTGGCCGGGTCGGACAGGCGCTCGCGCATCGCAGCCACCCCGCCTTCCTGGACCCAGGCCGGCAGGTACTGGGTGAGGGCGGAGCTCGACGCGTCATAGGGGTAGACGTCGAACCCCGCATCCACGCCGTGGCGCACGGCGTCCTCGAAGCGCTCGACCCAGGCCGAGGCGGTACCCCATTCGGAGGGGGTGTTGATCGCTGCATGCGAATACTGCACCTTGACACCGGTGGCGCGGCCCAGGTGCATGGCCTCGTTCAGGGGGCCATAGCGGTGGTCGTTGCCCTCGAGGTCCTTGTCGCGCGCATGCGAGGCATACAGGCGGCCCCGCGCAGCCAGTGTTTCGCACAGGGAAACAAGTTCGCTGGTGGGTGCGTAGCGCGAGGGCACGTAGGTCAGGCCGGTGGTCAGTCCGAAGGCGCCCTGGTCGAGCATCGTCCACAGCAGGGACTGCATGCTGGCCATCTGCTCCGGGGTCGCGGCGCTGCTTTCGACGCCCATGGCCGCGATCCGCAGCGCGCCATGGCCGACCAGCGGCGCGATGTTGATCGCGATGCCGCGCGATTCGGCAGCCTGGCGGTAGCCCTCCAGGTCCACCCAGGTCAGCGCCATCGCATCGTCGCCGATGCCGGCCAGCAGGTCCAGGTGCAGCTGCAGGTGTTCCGGGTTGATCGGAAACGGCGAGAAGCCGCAGTTGCCGGTGACCTCGGTCGTCACGCCCTGGCTGACCTTGCTCTGGGCCCGGCCGTCGAGCATCAGGCTCATGTCCGAGTGGGTATGGATGTCGATGAAGCCGGGCGATACCACCTGCCCGCTGGCGTCGATCACCTGGCGCGCCGCCACCGACACGCCATTGCCGATGAACGCAATCCGTTCGCCCATGATGCCGACGTCTGCCTGGCGCGCCGCGCCGCCTGTGCCATCGACCACCAGGCCGCCGCGGATGAGAATGTCTGTTTTCATGGCCGCATTGTGGCCGCTGCGCAGCGTCGGTCAAGCGCGTGCCGATGGCGGCATGCCCGCCCGCGCGTTGCCCGACGCGCGACTTTGTGCTAGCGGGATTTTTCCTGCTGGAGCTGCGTGATCAGGGCGTCCTTCTCCTGCCACAGTTCCTGCA
>JBIKTP010000603.1:0-2779 GCA_044348035.1 Burkholderiaceae bacterium | reverse complement strand
CCAGGCCGGGGCTGCGCCTGTGCGCATCGCCATGATCGAGGGGCTCAGCGGGCCTTTCGCCAACACCGGCGAGGCGGTTCACCGCAATCTTCTGTGGGCGGTGGAGCGCGTCAACCAGCGTGGCGGCATCCAGGCGCCCGGCACGCCAGCCCATGGCCGGCCCCTGCGGCTGGACCGTTACGACAGCAAGGGCCAGAACGAGGAGGCGCTCTCTGCCCTGCGCTCGGCCATCGACGACGGCGCCCAGTTCATCGTGCAGGGAAACTCCTCCGCCAATGCCGCCGCCCTGCTGGACGCGATCAACAAGCACAACGAGCGCGATCCGGCCCGCCGCGTGCTGTTCCTGAACTACTCGGCCGTCGATCCGATCCTGACCAACGAGAAGTGCAGTTTCTGGCATTTCCGGTTCGATGCCCATGCCGACATGCGTGTCGCGGCGCTCATGGAACTGGTGCGGGAAGACAGGGCCCTGCGCTCGGTTTATCTGATCGGGCAGGACTACAGTTTTGGCCAGGCCGTGTTGCGCGAGGCGCGGCGCCAGCTTGGCGCACAGCGTCCGGACGTGAAGATCGTGGGGGACGAACTGCACCCGTTGGCCCGCGTGAAGGACTTCCTGCCGTATGCGGCCAAGATCCGGGCCAGCGGCGCACAGGCGGTGATCACCGGCAACTGGGGCAGTGACCTCACCTTGCTGGTCAAGGCCGCCCGGGACGCCGGCTTCGAGGGCACGTTCTACACCTTCTACGGCAATGCCCTGGGGGCGCCGGCGGCCATTGGCGAGGCCGGCATCGGCAAGGTCGTTGCCGTGGCGGACTGGCTGCCCAATGTGCAGACCCCGGCCAGTGAAGCCTTCTACCAGTCCTTCCGGCAGCGGTTCCCACGGCCGGCCGACGACTATGTGCACATGCGCATGCAGCTGATGGTGGAGGCGCTGGCCCAGGCGATAGAGCGCGCGGCAGTGCAGCGGCCCGGCGCCCTGGACGTGGTGGCGGTCGCCCGGCAGCTGGAGGGCGCCAACATCAGTTTCCAGGGCCAGACCGGCCACATGCGCGCGTCCGACCACCAGTTCCAGCAGACACTGGTGGTGGGCGTCATGGACCGCATGGGCGCCCCCGGCGTGAAGTTCGATGTGGAGGGCTCGGGCTTCGGCTTCCGGGTCGTCCGGTCGATCAGCGCCCAGGCCGCCGAAATGCCCACGACCTGTCGCATGCAGCGACCCTGAACCGGCCTTGCCGAGAAACATTCCCATGCGAACCATCATCGAGAACCTCCAGGAATCGCGCATCCGCGAAGTGGCCAATGCCGGCATGGGACGCAGCGATGTGCTGGCGTTCTGGTTCGGCGAAAGTGACGAGGTGACGCCGGAGTTCATCCGCCAGGCCGCCATCGACTCGTTGCACCGCGGCGAGACCTTCTATGCCCACAACCTGGGCCTGCCGCCGCTGCGCGATGCGATCGCCACCTACATGAGCGCATTGCACGGGCCGATCGGCAGCGACCGCATCGCGGTCACTTCCGGCGGGGTGAGTGCCCTGATGCTGGCGGTGCAGGCTCTGGTGGATGCCGGTGACGAGGTCGTGGCGGTGACGCCGGTGTGGCCCAATCTGACGGCCCAGCCGGCCATCATGGGGGCCACCGTGCGGTGCGTATCGCTCAAGCCGGTGGACGGCGCCTGGACGCTGGACATGCCGGCGCTGCTGGACGCGATCACGCCGGGCACCCGGCTGCTGGTCGTCAATGCGCCGAACAACCCGACAGGATGGACGCTGACCCGGGACGAGCAGGCGCTCATCCTGGCGCATTGCCGCAAGACCGGCACCTGGATCCTTGCGGACGAAGTCTACGAACGCCTGTATTTCGAGCCCACCGGCGCCTGTGCTCCCAGTTTCCTGGATGTGGCGCAGGCCGACGACCGGCTGGTCGTGGTGCACAGTTTCTCCAAGAGCTTTCTGATGACCGGGTGGCGGCTGGGCTGGATGGTGATGCCCCCTGCCATGACACAGCAGGTCGGCAAGCTGCTCGAGTTCAACACCTCATGCGCGCCGGTGTTCGTGCAGCGGGCGGCCATCGTCGCACTGGAGCGTACCGACGAGGTGACGCCTCGCGTGGTCGCGCACATGCGCCTGTGCCGGGATACCCTGGTGCCCTTGCTGCAGGCCCTGCCGGGCGTGGCGCTGACACCCGCCCGCGGGGGGATGTATGCGTTTTTCCGGCTTCCCGGCTCGGGGGACTCTCTGGAGACCGCCAAGCGCCTGGTGCGCGAGGCTGGCCTCGGCCTGGCGCCTGGCGTGGCCTTTGGTGCGCAAGACGAGGCGTCCGGCAGCTGGTTGCGCTGGTGTTTTGCCTCGCGCGACCCACAGCGCCTGGTTCAGGGCGTGGATCGCTTGCAGGCCTGGCTGCAGCGCAGCTGATCGACCGCTTTTCCCTGCGGGCTATAATCCGGCGGTTTGGCAGTTCGTGCCGACGCACGTCAGGGGCAGTTCCAGCGCCTGACGCAAGTTGTATCACCGGGGCACTGGTACTGCATGTGCCGCCCCATCCACAGGAAATGACATGATCGAATCCAGCATCAAGGCCGCTGTTGTCAAGGACAACGCGCGCAAGGCCGGTGATACCGGCAGTCCGGAAGTGCAAGTCGCACTGCTGACCGCCCGCATCAACGAGCTGACCCCCCACTTCAAGACGCACGCCAAGGACCACCACGGTCGCCGCGGCCTGCTGCGCATGGTGAGCCGCCGGCGCAAGCTGCTCGACTACCTGCGCGACAAGGATGCCGACC
>JBIKTP010000601.1:0-2780 GCA_044348035.1 Burkholderiaceae bacterium | reverse complement strand
GCATCGCGATCGAGGCGGAATACACCATCACCAGGCCCCAGGCCAGCAGGGCCACGGTGACCCACACCAGTACCTGGTCGAAGCTGGCCAGACGCATCGGCGCGGCCGACATGCCGGTGGCGCGGCTGGCCCCCAGGCGCACCGGAAGGCGGTCCCGGGCGCTGGAGGACAACCAGCCGCCCAGGCGCTTGAAGGAAGCTGTGGCGATGCTCATCGCGCCGGCTCCAGCACCGTGCCTGCATCCAGAGCCAGGGCCTGTACCGCCTCGGTGAAGACGCGTGCGCGGTGCACGTAGTTGTCGAACATGTCCAGGCTGGCGCAGGCAGGCGAGAGCAACACCGCGTCGCCGGTGCGGGCCTGCCGGCTGGCCAGTCGCACCGCCTGCGGCAGGGTGTCGGCCGCGAGCAGCTCGACGCCGCTGCCGTGCAGCGCGCGCCGGATCTGGTCGGCATCGCGGCCGATCAGCACCACGGCGCGGGCATAACGGGCCACCGGCGCGGCCAGCGGCGTGAAGTCCTGGCCCTTGCCGTCCCCGCCCAGGATGGGAATCAGGCGGCGTTCAGGGCCCAGGCCGTTGAGCGCCGCGACCGTGGCGCCGACATTGGTGCCCTTGCTGTCGTCGAAGTATTCGACGTCGCCCACCACGCCGATGGATTCGACCCGGTGCGGCTCACCCTGGTATTCCCTCAGGCCGAACAGCAGCGGCGCGAGCGTGCAGCCGGTGGACGCGGCCAGCGCCAGCGCGGCCAGCGCGTTGACGGCATTGTGCCGGCCCCGGATGCGCAAGGCCTCTGCCGGTATCAGACGCTGGATGTGCAGCTCTTCGGCCTCCTGCCCCTTGCGCAGCTTGATGGTCGGGTCCAGCTCCATCGCACGCACCAGCCAGGCCATGCCGTTGACCTGCTCGATGCCGAAGTCGCCCGCGCGCAGCGGCATGCCGGCGCCGAAACAGATGCAGGCACGCTGGGGCCGGCCCTTGGCGGCGGGCGCTCGCAGGGCCATGACCAGCGCGTCGTCCTGGTTGAGCACCATCAGGGCACGCTGGCCGAACACCAGGGCCTTGGCCTGCGCGTAAGCGGCCATGTCGCCGTGCCAGTCCAGGTGGTCCTGCGTGATGTTGAGCACCGTGGCCGCGCTCGGCTCGAAGGCCGCGGGGGCGCCCGCCAGCACAGGCACGGCGGGCACGGAATCGGCGAGCTGGAAGCTGGAGAGCTCAAGCACCCAGACAGCCGGCAGCGTGTCGGCGGCCAGATGGGCGCCCAATGTGTCGAGCAGGGTCGGGCCGATGTTGCCCGCCACGGCCACCGTCTTGCCTGCGCGCGCCAGCAACTGCCCGGTCAGCGCCGTGACCGTGGTCTTGCCGTTGGTGCCGGTGATGGCCAGCACCTGGGGCTGGTAGCCGCGGGACTGGCGCAGTTCCAGCAGGGCCTGGGCAAACAGGCCGAGTTCACCGGTGACCGCGATGCCGGCGGTGCGGGCAGCGGCGAGCAGCGGGGCGATTTGCGCCGGAGCCAGCCCCGGGCTCTTGACGACCAGGCTGGCACCGGATGCCTCCAGCAGGGCTGCATCGAAGCTGGCCTGCACGAGTTGCACCTGCGGCATTTCCTGCTGCAGCGCCGCGCCTTGTGGCGGTGTTTCGCGCGTATCTGCCACGGTGACGCGAGCGCCGGCGCGCGCGCACCAGCGCGCCACCGCCAGCCCGGACGCACCCAGCCCGAGCACCAGCACGGCGCGGTCCGCGAGGAACGGCGCGGCTGTCGCGGCAGCGGGGGGTTCGGTGGGCAGGGGCTCGCTCATGGTGTGTTCAGCGCAGTTTCAGCGTGGACAGGCCGACCAGGCACAGCAGCATGGTGATGATCCAGAAGCGCACCACGACCTGGGTCTCCTTCCAGCCGGATTTCTCGAAATGGTGGTGCAGCGGAGCCATGCGGAAGAAGCGCCGGCCCTCGCCGTACTTGCGGCGGGTGTACTTGAAGTAGGTCACCTGGATCATCACCGACAACGCTTCGGCCACGAAGATGCCGCCCATGATCGCCAGCACGATTTCCTGGCGCACGATCACCGCGATGGTGCCCAGGGCGGCGCCCAGCGCCAGCGCGCCCACGTCGCCCATGAAGACCTGCGCCGGATGGGTGTTGAACCACAGGAAGGCCAGCCCGGCGCCGGCCATGGCGGAACAGAAGATCAGCAGTTCGCCCGAGCCCGGGATGTAGGGGAAGAGCAGGTAGCGCGAGAACACCGAGCTGCCCGTGACATAGGCGAACACGCCCAGCGCCGAGCCCACCATCACCACCGGCATGATGGCCAGGCCGTCCAGGCCGTCGGTCAGGTTCACCGCATTGCTGGAGCCGACGATGACCAGATAGGTCAGCAGCACGAAGCCGAGCACGCCCAGCGGGTAGCTGACCTCCTTGAAGAAGGGCAGCATCAGACCGGCCTTGGGTGGCAGGTTCAGGTCGAAGCCGGACTGCACCCAGCGGAAGAACAGCTCCAGCACCCGCATGTTGGAGTTCTCGGAGATGCTGAACACCAGGTACAGCGCCGCCGTGAGGCCGATCACCGACTGCCAGAAGTACTTCTCGCGCGAGCGCATGCCCTCCGGGTCCTTGTTGACCACCTTGCGCCAGTCGTCGACCCAGCCGATGGCTCCGAAACCCAGCGTCACCACCAGCACGATCCACACGAAGCGGTTGGACAGGTCGAACCACAGCAGCGTGGACACCGCAATGCACAGCAGGATCAGCACCCCGCCCATGGTGGGGGTGCCGCTCTTGCTCAGG
>JBIKTP010000602.1:0-2780 GCA_044348035.1 Burkholderiaceae bacterium | reverse complement strand
ACGCCGCGACCGGACCGCCTGCACCTGTTCGACGCAAAAACCGGCAAGCGGGTATGAGCATGGCCACACTGCCTGACACCCCAGCCATGCCGGATGCGGCCTGGCCCTACCCCCTGTGGATCGCGCACCGTGGCGCCGGCAAACTGGCCCCGGAAAACACGCTCGCGGCCTTTCGGCAGGGTGCGGCCCACGGCTACCGCATGTTCGAATGCGACGTCAAGCTGAGCCGCGATGGCGTCCCTTTCCTGCTGCACGACGCCACCCTGAACCGCACCACCAGCGGGCGCGGCATCGGTGGCGAGTTCGACTGGCATGCGCTCTCGCAACTCGATGCTGGCAGCTGGCATTCCCGCGCCCATGCCGGTGAGACGCTGCCCAGTCTGGAAAACATCGCACGCTACTGCCTGGCCAACCAGTACCTGCTCAACATCGAGATCAAGCCTACGCCGGGCACCGAACGGCATACCGGCGAAGTGGTGGCGCAGCACGCGGCGCGCTTGTGGAGTGGCGCCAGTGTTGCGCCCCTGCTGACGTCGTTCTCCCTCGAAGCCCTGGAAGGCGCGCAGTCGGCAGTGTCCGGCTTGCCCAGGGGCCTGTTGCTGGACGCTCCCCACACAGGCTGGATCGAGGCCGCCTTGCGGCTTGGGTGCGTGGCCATTGTCTGCAACCATGTGTTGTGGGATGTCTCGACCGTGACCCAGGCCCACAGTGCCGGCTTGCGATGCCTGAGCTACACCGTGAATGACGCATGGGCGTCGCAGCGCCTGCTCGACCTGGGCACCGACGGCATCATCACCGACCGCGTCGACCTGTTCTCACCGGCCTGACATGGGCTCGGGCATCCGCCCGCCCGGCTGCGGATGCACTGCAGTGCGGACATGCCAGGCTTGCCGCGCAGGGCATGCAGGCGGCACAATGGGGCCCTTCACCTGGAAGGAGCGGCCCTGACATGTTGTACCGCAAGCCCCTGCTGGTCGCCCTGATCTGGCTGGCCCTGGCCTTAGCCTCCGCGGTAGCGCTGGCCCAGGAATCACGCCTCAGCCTCGCGCAAGCCCGGCAGGCTGTTTCGCAGCCGAACGCAGAAACCCGCCTCGCCGCCGTGCAGCGCCTGGGCGAGATCGGGACGATGGCCGATGCCGACCGCCTTGTCGCATCGCTGCGCGACGAGAATGAGAAGGTCCGGCTGTATGCGAATGTCTCGATGTGGGAGATCTGGAGCCGTTCGGGCGACAATGCCATCGACCTGCTGTACCAGCGTGGTATCGCCCAGATGGAAGCCGGCGAACTGCGAGAGGCCGTTGCCACCTTCTCGACCATCGTCCGCAGGAAACCGGCATTTGCGGAGGCATGGAACAAGCGCGCCACGCTGTTCTACATGATGGGCATGATGGACCTGTCGCTGCAGGATTGCGCGCAGGTCATCAAGCGCAACCGCAACCATTTTGGCGCGTTGTCAGGCTATGGACAGATCTACCTGGCCAAGGGCGATCTGCAACGGGCCGCCGCCTATTTTGAACGGGCGCTGGCGATCAATCCCAATCTGCCCGGCGCTGCATCGGCCGTGCAGACGCTGCGCGAACGTATCGAAGCTCAACGAGGCAAGACGGCCTGAGAGCGCCTCAGCCGCGCCTGCCCCGTGCCATGGCCCATGGTACCGAGGCACACACAAGCACCATCACGGCATAACTGGCCATCTTCCCGTCACGGCCGAAAAACCAGAGTCCGACCACCAGCACGATCAGGCTGGCCACAAAGCAGTAGATCGCCAGGCGCAGGAACCCGGGAAGCCTGGCTGTTCCGAACAAGGCCGAGCGGGCGAAAAATGCGGTGAAAATCGCCACAAACGCAGCCGGCGCGGTAAAGTTGATCAAATGGTTGGCGATGTCGAGAAGGCCCATGGTTCCTGAAATTTTATAATCGGCCCGAACACATCCATATGGCAGTCTGGACCCTGGGCATCAACCACACCACCGCGCCGCTCGACCTGCGCGGCCGGTTTGCGTTTGCCGCAGAACAGATCCAGCCCACGCTGCATGGCCTGCGCCAGGCTCTGCCCCGACAACCTGAAGCCGCCATCGTCTCCACCTGCAACCGTACCGAGGTGTATTGTGCAGGCGAACACGCCGAACTGGAGACCACGCTGGACTGGCTCGCCCGCTCCGGCGGCGTGTCTGCGGCCGTGTTGCGGTCGCACACCTACACCCTGGAGAACGGCATGGCAGCGCGCCATGCCTTTCGCGTCGCCAGCGGCCTGGACTCGATGGTGCTCGGAGAACCCCAGATCCTGGGCCAGATGAAAGACGCCGTGCGCGCCGCAGACGAGGCCGGAGCACTGGGCACCACGCTAAGCCAGATGTTCCAGCGCTCCTTCGCAGTCGCCAAGCAGGTGCGCTCATCCACCGAAATCGGCGCCCACTCGATCAGCATGGCCGCTGCGGCCGTGCGGCTGGCAAGTCAGCTGTTTGAGGACCTGGGCGAGGTGCGACTGCTGTTCGTGGGTGCCGGCGAGATGATCGAGCTGTGCGCGACCCATTTCGCCGCACGCAAGCCCCACTCGATCATGATCGCCAACCGCACGCTGGAGCGTGGCGAAAAACTGGCCGCCCATTTCGGCGGGCAGGTGATGCGCCTGTCCGACCTGCCCGACCGCCTGAATGAATTCGACGCCGTGGTCAGCTGCACCGCCAGCACGCTGCCGATCATCGGTCTGGGCGCGGTGGAGCGGGCCCTCAAGCGCCGCCGGCACCGCCCCATGTTCATGGTGGATCTGGCCGTACCCC
>JBIKTP010000062.1:0-8740 GCA_044348035.1 Burkholderiaceae bacterium | reverse complement strand
TGGTCATGTTGCGGTCTCCTGGGCGGATACGTTGCACAGTCACCCCATCCGGATTGAAGACGTGAGATGTGCAGCGTAGATCGCATCAGGAAAGCTGCTGCCAACCCCTCGCTTGAGCTGACCCGCTGCGGCAGGTACGTCAACCCGGCCTAAGCCACTCGTACCATCGTCTCAGTCCGGGCTGACGTACCTGCCTACGGGGGCAACTTAGCTCGAACGATATGATCCCGGCGTCATCAAGAGCTTTTTCTCCAAGGGTCTCCCCATGCCGCGCTCCATCGCTGATCTGATTCAGGACCGCTTCGGTTTACCAACTGAGGCTGGTCATTCGATGCCCGCAGAAGGAACCATCGCCCAGCAACTGGCACACAGGTCCATTCGTAGATTCAAGGACGAACCGGTGGGTGATGAGTTGATCGAGATCGCGCTGTCCGCCGCACTATCGGCCCCCTCCAAGTCAGACCTCCAGCAAGCTTCCGTCATTGACGTCACCGATCCTTCTTTGCGAGAAGAAATCAACGCCTTGGTGCCAGCCATGCCATGGATGGCACAGGCATCCCGGTTTCTGGTCTTCTGTGGAGACAACCACCGGATGCGCCGCATTGCCGAGATGCGGGGCAAGCCCTATCCAAACGACACGCTGGATATGTTCATGAATGCAGCCGTCGATACCGGCCTGACGCTGCAGTCGTTCATCACAGCAGCGCAGGCACTTGGCCTGGGGTGCTGCCCGGTCAGCTTGATTCGGAATCAGATCGATGAGCTCAGTCGGCTTTTGCAGTTGCCGACAGAGGTGTTCCCGGTGGCCGGTCTCTGTGTGGGTTTTCCCGCCGAGGCCGGGCACATCAGTATGCGGCTCCCTCTGTCGATCACGGTGCACAAGAACCACTACGATGCCAGCGCCTTCGCAATCAACCTGGAAGCCTACGACGCCAGGCGCTCCATCAAGGAACCGACCGCAGACGCCAAGCAAAAATATGCCGCGCAGTGGGGAGTCATTCCCCGATACACCTGGTCCGAAGACAAGGCACGCCAGTATTCAGTGCCCGAGCGGCACAGCTTCGGCGCTTTTGTACGCGCACAGGGCTTTGCCCTGAAATAAACTCTAACCGGCCAAGACTGTTCGGTCGGTCAGTCGCGGCCTAGCCCGTGCTGGACTTCTGGTTGCCCGCCTTCAATGGCGAGGGGAATGTCCTCATCCAAACGGCAGGTTAACAGCCGAGTCGCACGCCTGATGTTTCGTGTCTTCCGCCGCAAGGCTGACGCAGCTCGACCTGCTCGGAAGCTGTCGTTCGCGCAACGGGGTGGCTGGAACCTGAATGTCGGCTGTCCGGCGATGACTTCGACCGGCAACATGACCACTCTGGGTCGATTCCGGGCCCCCATGAACGTCAGTTGACCGGCAGCCAGAATCACACAATTCAGACGCTTTTCGGCCCGCTCTTGTCGACCCGGTTCGACGTTTCCCGCCCGGTCGGCTCACGCATGGCCGCTCGGGCCACCTGCATGGCGCAGCAGGTCGGCTTCAGGCGACGGACCCGTCATTGGGTGACCAATGTCGTCCAGACTCTGCCGGACGCCGCGCTCGGCGGCATCCACTGCCCCGGCCAGATAGCCCGGGAACTCGGGCGACCATTCACTGCCGATGCCGATCAGACGGCCTTGCCATACGCCTGCGTCGGCGCTGCTGGGCGGGGCTGTGGCATGGTGGCCTGCTGCGTCCTGGTCGTCGTCGGTCGCGGTCAGCGCATCCGCCGCCCAGTCCTGCAAGGCGTCGCCCAGCGGCGCACCGGCAGGCGCACCAAACAGCCGGACAAGTTGCGCCCGGCAATGCGTTCGCAGCACCTCTTCACTGAGCTGGCGGCGCACCCGCGCCGGCACGCCGAGGAATCCGAACAGCGCGGCGTGTCCGCCAGGCATCGAGATGTCGTGGATCTCGCCCATCGGTCCGGCGCTGCTGCGCGCCCCGCCGGACAGTCCCTGGTCCCGCCAGAATGGCGCGTCGTAGACCGCCACGTACTTCGCGTGGGGTGCCATCCAGGTCGGCGTCCCTTGCCAGCGACGCACCAGATCGGGCGGTAGCGGCGGATCGAACTGCAGCCGGGTCGCGGCCAGCCGCGGCGGCAGGGCCAGAAGCACCTGCCCGATGTGCCAGTTCGTGGCCTTGCCGACCGCATCGTCGACCATCAGCGCGACATGGGTCGCCTCGAGGCGCAGCCGGCGCACGGTCTGCCCGGTGCGGACGATCGCGGGATCGAGGCGGGCGTGCAACGCGGCAACCAGGGCACCGGTGCCACCAGCCAGCCGCATCGACGGCGGATCGCTGGCATAACCGCGCATGCGCTGAGGCGGCTGCTGGGCCGAGCGCTCGACGAGCAGTTCACCGTCCTCGAACTGCTCGAGGCACTGCAGGCCCAGCTCGGTGACCAGCCGGTCCAATTGCGGTTGTATCGCCGGCCAGTACCAGCTGGGGCCGAGGTCGAAGCGGTCCAGCGCCGGTTGCGCCGTGTCGACCCGCGATCCACGGGCGTCGACCGAGAGGATGCGGCCGCCCAAGGTGGCGCGCGCCTCCAGCAGCAAGACGTCGCGCGCGCCTTGCTGCCGGAGCCGCCATGCCGCCACGAGGCCGGCCAGGCCGCCGCCGACGATGGCGATGCGGGTGTTGGGTGTCGTCATTTCGCGAGCCCGGCCAGGTGTCCGGTCTTCAGGTGGATCGTGACGCCGGAGGCGCCGGCGCGGTGCGGGAAGTCGGGGTGCACGAACATGGTCAGCTGCAACTGTAAAGGCCAGAGGATTGGCGCCACGCAGGGCGCTCCTTGTCCGCCGCCCGGCAACCGCAACGGCCGCAGGATCAGCCCTGCAGCAGCCTCCCCAGGGCCAGGAAACCCGGGATCGTGACCGGGTCGTTCGCCGCACTGTAGGCGATCGGATGCGACGCAAAGCGCGCAACCACCAGATCCGCCCCGGGGGCGATGTACAGCCGCTGGCCGTGGATACCGCGCGCCTCGAAGGCACCATGCGCGTTGTGGGTCACCCACCACATGTTGCGGTAGCTGTAGCCGGGCAGAAGGTGGTACCCCGCCTTGGCGAACCGGGCCGGGTCCGCGCCACGCTGGCAGTCGGCCACGACCGCCTCGGGGATCACCTGCTGGCCACCCACCGCGCCCTGGCAGCGCATCAGCTCGCCAAAGCGCGCAAGGTCGCGCAGCGAGGCACTCATGCCGCCACCGCCAAACGGCACGCCGATCGAGTCGACCGTGATGTAGCCGTCTTCCTCCGCGCCCATGCGCTGCCAGACCTGTTCGGACACCATGTCGGCCAGGCCCAGGCCTGTCACCCGTTTCATGACCCAGGCCATCACCTCGGTATTCACGGTCTTGTAGGCAAAGGCCTCGCCATGGGCGCCTTCCTTTTGCAGGGTCTGCAAATAGGCGTAGAGCGTCTTCGGGCCGGTGTGGTCGTGTCTGCGAGGGCGGAAACCACCCGCACGGGCGAAATCCCAGATCCCCGCCAGGGGGTCGGAATACGCCTCGGAATACACGACGCCAACCTGCATGTCCATCACCTCGCGCAGGGACGCATCGGCGTACGCGGTGTCGGCCATTTCAGGCAGGTAGTAGGGGATCGGTTGGCGGTCGTTGAGCACGCCCTCGTACACCAGCTTCGCGCACAGCGTGCCGGCAAACGATTTGGTGACCGAAAAGCAGCTATGGGGCACATGCGGCTTCAAGGCGCCACGGTACTGCTCGTAGACGCGCCGGCCCTTGTGCAGGACGACGATGCCGTCGGTGTAGGTGTCGGCCAGCGTGTCCGCCCACCGTCGCCGACCGCCGTGCAGGTCGGTGAACTCCAGGGCATCGATGGCCGCCTGCGTCGCGCCATCCACGGTGCCCAGATCGCGCGGAACACCAGCGCCGCGCCAGATGGCAGCGGTGGGCACCGTCTCGCGGGTGTGCGAGAGGCTCCATCGGATCTTGGGAAAACTCAGCGTGTCGTCGTCCTCGAAACGGATCAGCTTGTCGTCAGGTGGCGGCGAGCCTTGCATCCAGCCCAGGGCGATCGGGTCGGAGGCGACGCCATCGGCGTAGTCCTGGCCATCGAAATGCAGCGTTCCTGGGGGCATCGGGTGTCTCCGTCTGTCGAAGGGATCAGTGTAAGGCGACTCGAAACGCGACGCCGGCGAGACGCACGGGAGGCGTGCCTGGTCAGCCGTGGAGGCTGCTGCCGGCAGCGCTGACCAGCGGCAGCGCATTCGGCCTTTGTGGGCAGTTACCTTGCGGTAACCAGCCCCGGCGAAGAATGGCGGCGCGAGAGACGGCACATCCCGTTCGCAACCCCTCCACCTTAACCAGGACTTCTCCATGTCAAAGTCAATCAAATCACTCGCTTCTGCCTGCTTCGCAAGCGTGTCGCTCATCCTGTCTCTGCCCGTTGCCGCGCAAGAAAAGGCCGGCTGGTATGTCAGCGCCTACGGAGGCGGCAGCGCGCTTTCCTCGACCAACCTGTCGGAAACGCGCCCTGCCGCGGCACCGATCGCCGGCAAGGCCACCTTTGGCAGCGGAACGGGGCTGGGCGGAGGCATCGGCTACCGCTATGGCAATGGCTGGGCGGCCGAGCTGGCCTGGGACTACCGCCGCCATGACCTCGAACGCGTGGGTGGCGTGGCCGTCAAGGGCGATTTCGCCTCCACGGTGGCCTTCCTCAACGGCTACTACCGCTTTCAGAAAGTGGGCATGCTGCGCCCCTTCGTGGGCGCCGGACTGGGCTACATCACCGAGATCGACATGGACCTCAGCCGCAGTGGCACGGAGCAGGAGTATTCGCGCCGCGGCGGTCTGGCCACCCAGGCGATCTTGGGTGGCGAAGTGGACTTGTCTGCGCGCTGGAGCCTGACCGCAGACCTGCGCTGGATGCAGACGAGCGGGCGGTCCTTCAAATCGACCAACGCCGGCGCCGCACTGGGTGGCAAGCCCAAGTACCAACCTGCATCGCTGAACGTCGGTGTGTCCTACCGGTTCTGACTGGCACAATTTGCGCCATGGCACGCGTGCTGATTGTTGAGGACCACCCGCGCATGGCGCAAGCCGTGTCTGCGGCCTTGCAGGCGCAGGGAATCTCTTCCGACACCGTGTCCACCCTGCGGCATGCCGCCGCGTTCCTGCAAGCCGCAGCGCGCTACGACGTGCTGATTCTGGACCGCGGTTTGCCCGATGGCGATGGCATGGCCCTGCTGGCGCAGTTGCGCGCGCTTCGGCAGCCCATTCCCTGCCTGATCCTGACGGCCCGGGACGCTTTGGGGGACCGCGTAAGCGGACTCGAAACCGGTGCCGACGATTACCTGACCAAGCCCTTTGAGATGGCCGAACTGGTCGCTCGGATCAAGGCCTTGATGCGACGCAACCAGCCCTGGACCTCCGACGAAACCTGCTTTGCAGACCTGAGAGTCTCGCCCCAGGCCAGCACACTTTTTGTGGCATCTTCTTCCATCACCTTGTCGCCCAGCGAGTTGCAGGTTCTCCTGGCGCTGATTCGCCACAATGGCCAGGTCGTGCGCCGCGGCGCCCTGGAGTCTGCCGCCTGGGGGGCTTTCCCCGAGATCACGCCCAAAGCACTGGACGTCGCCATCCATCGCCTGCGCGGCAAGCTGGCGGCTGTGCAGTCGCGCGTATCGATCATCAACACGAAGGGCGTTGGTTATGCGTTGGCAGTTTCTCAGGACACCTAGCCTCGCACTGCGCCTGAGCCTGGTGTTCTCCGTGGCAATCGCCATCGTGGCGGGCCTGTACCTGTCGGTTCAGGCCGTTCTCGCCAACCGCTTCGGCGACCTCATCACTCGGCAAAGCCTGGTGGGCCAGAGCCACGACATCGCGGAAGCCATCGAAATCGACCGCAACGGCCAGATCTCTGTCCGGCTGCGAGGACAGGACGCCGAGAGCTTTGATGCTTTTTTCGCGAACCTCAAGTACCGCGTCCTGTCTGGCGACGGCCGGGTGCTCGCTTCTTCGGATGGCGACCTCAACAGCACTTTTCCCGGCTTGCCCCAGGGCAAGCAGGGCACCCACTACGTCCGCACGGACATCGACGGCGTGCCCTTTCAGGTCGCTGTGGTGCGCCACCGCGTTCAGGGGCGGGATTACTGGGTTCAAGTGGGCCGCAGTGATCGGTTTGCCAAATTGGCCCAGGAAGCCATCGTGCCGGCCATTGCCGAAGCCGTCGGCATCATGGCTTCCCTGGCGATAGGGGTACTGGCTGTCCTCAGCTACTGGGGAGTGCGCAGCGTCTTGCGGCCGATTCGACTTGCCAGCGAGGCGGCCCGCACCGTGGGGCAAAACAACCTGTCTGCGCGCATACCGGTGGAACCTTTGCCCTCCGAAATCCGGCCGCTGGTGATAGCGTTCAACGAGGTCTTGGCGCGGCTGGAGGTGGCCTTCAGTGCGCAGCAGCGCTTTTTCGCCAACGCAGCCCATGAGCTAAAGACCCCCATTGCCTTGCTGCGCGGCCAGTTGGAGGCACAAGGCGACCGCGTGGCCGCCGAGACGCTGGGAGACATCGACACGCTCGGGCGCACCGTGAACCAACTGCTGCACGTGGCAGAAGTCGCGGGTGGCCGCCCTCTGAAGATGCAACATGTCTTGCTGGAGGAGGTCACGCGGCAAGTGAGCGGGTTCCTGTCATGGCGCGCGCAGGGCGCTGAGGTCAGCCTTCAGACCGTGCTGGAATCCCCCGACGCGCAGGTTTTGGCGGACGCGGGTGAACTGTTTGTCTTGCTCAAGAACCTGATCGAGAACGCGGTAGACCACTCACCCCAGGGAGGCATCGTGCGCATCACACTGACACCATCGGGAATCTGTGTGGAGGATCAGGGCAAAGGCGTCGCAGAAGATCAACGAACGCAGGTGTTCGAGCGTTTCTGGCGGGCTCCTGACAACACGAAGCCTGGTTCCGGTCTGGGTCTGGCCATCTGCATGGAGGTGGCCCGCGCGCACGGCTGGCGCCTGGAGTGCAGGCCGTCGGCGCTTGGCGGGGCCCTCTTTCAACTGTATTTCTGAGCGGCCACTTTTCCCCGCAGGCTGCAGGCCCGGGGCAGCCGGTTGTGCGGCGAACTCCAGGCGTGTGGGGCAGACCGGTTGAGAGGGGCGCCCTCTGCCGAATCAGCCTTGCCCCGGCCCGCGCCGCACGCTGCGCCCCGGCATCACCTGCAGGTTGTTGTCGCGTGCGAAGTTGACGCAGAAGTCCCAGGCCAGCACCTCGCTGTCGCGCAGGTCATGGTGCACCACCACGCACTTCACGCCGTCACGCACACCCGGCACGCACCAGGGCGAATACCCGAGGTGGCTGCCGCGCTGCGGGCCGCCCGGGCGAAACTGGCTCATCACCCCCGCCAGACGTTCCGCCCAGTCGGTGGGGCGGAAGACCTTGCCGTCCTGGGTCAGGCCCAGGATCACGAATTCGGTGGCGCTTTCTGGCTGCATGGAGTGATGGAGTCCGGCGCGCGTGCGCCTGATCCAACTCTAACAGGCAAAAATCGCACAAGGCTTACACAGCCGGCGCGGCTCGGCACCGCATCGCCATGATGCGAATCCGTCACGAATGCGCTCCACCGCTGGCCATAGAATCCGGACGAATGGCCCTGCAGGCC
Source organism: Burkholderiaceae bacterium (assembly GCA_044348035.1). Classification (GTDB taxonomy): domain Bacteria; phylum Pseudomonadota; class Gammaproteobacteria; order Burkholderiales; family Burkholderiaceae_C; genus CAISIP01. The sequence continues at coordinate 1,101 of JBIKTP010000062.1, read as the reverse complement.
ACCCCCAGAACTGGAACCACCATGAACGCTGCACTGCCCCAACACATCGAAGCCGCATCGCCCCATGTCATGAACACCTACGGGCGCGTTCCGATCGCGCTGTCCCATGGCCAGGGCTGCCGCGTGTGGGACATCAACGGCAAGCAGTACCTCGACGCTCTCGCCGGCATCGCGGTGAACACGCTGGGCCACAACCATCCCCGTTTCGTGCCGGCAATGCAGGACCAGCTGTCCAGGCTGATCCACACCTCCAACTACTACCATGTGCCGAACCAGGAACGCCTGGCCGCCAAGCTGGTCGAGCTCTCCGGCATGACCAACGTGTTCTTCTGCTCCACCGGCCTCGAAGCCAACGAGGCGGCCCTGAAGCTGGCCCGCAAGTTCGGCCATGACCGCGGCATCGAGCGCCCGGAGATCGTGGTCTACGAGAACGCCTTCCACGGCCGCAGCATCGCCACGCTGAGCGCCACCGGCAACCCGAAGGTCCAGGCAGGATTCGGTCCGCTGGTGGAGGGCTTTATCCGCGTGCCGCTCAACGACATTTCCCGGCTGCGCCAGGCGACCGAGGGCAACCCCAACGTGGTGGCGGTGTTCTTCGAGGCCATCCAGGGCGAAGGCGGCATCAATGCCATGCACAGGGACTACCTGCGCCAGGTCCGCGCCCTGTGCGATGAACGCAACTGGCTTCTGATGATCGACGAGGTGCAGTGCGGCATGGGGCGCACCGGCAAATGGTTTGCCCACCAGTGGGCGGGCATCCTGCCCGACGTGATGCCGCTGGCCAAGGGGCTGGGCTCCGGCGTGCCGATAGGCGCTGTCGTGGCCGGCCCGAAGGCCGCGGGCATCTTCCAGCCCGGCAACCATGGCACCACCTTCGGCGGCAACCCGCTGGCGATGCGGGCCGGCGTCGAGACCATCCGCATCATGGAGGAAGACGGCCTGCTGGCCAATGCCGCGCGGACCGGCGAACACCTGCGCGCCGCCCTCACCCGCGCGCTGGCCGAAGAGATCGCCGTCGGCAGTGTGCGCGAGCTGCGCGGCCAGGGCCTGATGATCGGCATTGCGCTCTCCAAGCCCTGCGGCGCCCTGGTGGGCCAATGC
>JBIKTP010000600.1:0-2785 GCA_044348035.1 Burkholderiaceae bacterium | reverse complement strand
ATGGTGTTGCCGCGGGTTCAGCGGCGCCGCTCGTCCTGTGCGCCGCTCCAGTGGCCCTGCCCCTGGGCGCTGGCCAGGTAGGCGTCGACCAGACGCGTGGGATCGGCCTTCAGGACATCCTTCCACGGCCCCAGGTGGATCTGCCCCTCGACCAGGCCGCGCATCACGCCGACATGGCTGGTCCAGCCCACGCTGTTGCAACCCACCAGCATATCGTCCTTGAACTGCAGGCTGAGGTGGCGGCCGGCAGCCGTGTCGGTCAGCTCGACATGCTCGCCGCCGGGCACACCCTGCCAGTCACCGAAGCTGCTGGAGATCAGGCCCAGCGTGTCGAGCACGTTGATCTGTGTGACACCCTTGAGCGCGGTGACCTGGCCCACCATGTTGAGCGCTGCCACGCGCGCCTGCTCGGCCGCATTCGGCTGGATGGCGCTGACGATCATCTTGCCACTGACCTTGTCGAAGGCCTCCGCACAGTCACCTGCGGCGTAGATGCCCGGCACATTGGTCTGCAGGTGTTCGTCGGTCAGCACGCCGAGCAGGCAGCGCACACCGGATTTCTCGAGGAACCCGATGGCCGGCCTCACCCCGGTGGCGCTGATGACGAGGTCCACATCCAGTGTCTCCCCGCTGGAGAGCCGCACACTCAGCGCGGCATCGCCGGAGCCCTTGGCGATGCCCTCGACCTTGGTGCCGGTGAACACCTGCACGCCCTTGGCCATGCACCAGTCCTTGATCATGCCGCCGGCCGTGGGGCCCATCATGCGCGGCACCATGCGGTCGCCCATCTCGACCACGCTCAGGCGCACACCGCGGGCTGCCAGCGCCTCCATGATGATGCAACCGATGAAACCCGCCCCCATCTGCAGCACCCGGGCCCCCTTGGTGGCCCGCTGCAGGATGGCGCGGGCGTCTTCCAGGGTCCAACATGGGTGGATGCCGGGCAGGTCCATGCCGGGGATCGGCGGGCGCACCGGGTGCGAACCGGTGGCAATCAGCAGCCTGTCGAAAGCCAGTTGTGCGCCATTGTCCAGCTGCACGGTGCGGGCCGCACTGTCGACGCCAGTTGCCCTGGCATGCACCATGTGCACCTTCAGGTCGTCGAAATGTGTCAGGCTCTTGCGCAGGTAGGTGCCGCGCTCGCCGACATTGCCGATCAGCAGGTAGGGAATGGCCATGCGCGAGTACGGCGGCTCCTGCTCGTCGCCCACCATCGTGATGGTGTCGGCGGGGGCATGTTTGCGGATGGTCTCGGCGGCGATGACGCCGGCAGGGCCGGCGCCAAGAATCACGTGATGCATGTCGGTTCTCCTGAATCAAAAAAAAGCGGCCCTCGCGAGCCGCTCTTGCCGTGCGCGGATGGGGCGCGCTCAGAGCCCCAGGCGCTCCCGGGTGGCGGCCGTCGGGCGGCCTTCCGAATCCCAGCCGCGTGCTGCATAGTACTTCGGCATCATCTCGGCCAGCATGTTGACCTTGCCCTTGGAGGGGCCGGTCTTGACAGCTTCGGTCAGCAGGCGCTTGGGCAGGCTGTCGTCCTTGGCGGTGAAGCCGGCGCGGTTGTTGAACTCCCGCTCCATGTTCCAGATGCGTTCGCCGATCTTGGCCAGTTCCTCGATGGTGTACTCCTCGTCGCAGGCGGCCGCCATCTGCGGCGCCAGGTCCTGCAGGCCCCAGGCAAAGGTGGTGAAGATGCACAGGCCCGACGAATCGAATGCGGCGGTGGCGTCCTGGAAGGCCTTGACCAGATCGGGCTTGCCTTCATGCTCCAGCGGGTCGGTCTTGACCGGAATGCCCAGCACTTCCGAGGCGATGGTGTAGCCCCGCAGGTGGCAACCACCGCGGTTGCTGGTGGCATAGGCCAGGCCGATGCCCTGGATGGAACGGCCGTCATAGGCCGGGAACTCCTGGCCCTTGGAGCTCATGCTCAGGTCCGGGTGGCCGTACTTGGCGGTCAGGCGCTTGGAGCCCTGGCCGATTTCCTTGCCGAAGCCGCGGCCGTAGATGGTTTCCTCGGTGAGGAAGGCCAGTGCCTGCGCCGAGCCGAACTTCGCCTCGATGCCGACCTGTTCCTTGGTGAGAACGCCCATCTCGTAGAGCTCCATCACGGCGCCCACGGTCGTGCCGAAACTGATCGGGTCGATGCCTTCCTCGTTGCACAGCAGGTTGGCATATTGCAGGGCTTCCAGGTCGTTCACGCCGTTGGCCGCGCCAAGCGCCCAGGCCGCCTCGTACTCCAGGCCGCCGGAGGCGCCCCGGTATTGCGGCTTGTTGACGATGGTGAAGTGGGTCTCGTCCATCTTGCTGATGCGGCCGCACGCGATGGTGCAGCCGAAACAGGCCTGGTTGGTGACCAGATGCTTCTTGCCGTCGGTCTTGCGCGGCGTGGCCATGGCTTCGGCGGAGATGTCCTTGGCGCCCTCGAACTGGCTGTCCTGGTGGTTGCGGGTGGGCAGCGCGCCGACCTCGTTGATCACGTTCATCAGTACCTGGGTGCCGTAGGCGGGCAGACCCTGGCCGGTGACACCGTTCTCGGCCAGCACCTTCTTGCCTGCCGAGACCGCCTTCATGAAGGCCTTGGGATCACGGATGTTGCCCACGCCCTTGGTGCCGCGCACGGCGATGGCCTTGAGGTTCTTGCTGCCCATCACGGTGCCCACACCCGAGCGGCCCGCCGCACGGTGCAGGTCGTTCACCACGCTGGCGAACAACACGCCGTTCTCGCCGGCCTTGCCGATGCTGGAGACGCGGGTCAGCGGGTCCTGCAGGCTCTTCTTGAGGGTTTCCT
>JBIKTP010000599.1:0-2786 GCA_044348035.1 Burkholderiaceae bacterium | reverse complement strand
GGCGCCGGAACCGGACGACGACGGCACCGACGCATGGGCCGGCCCGCTGCACCTGGACATCCGCTTCTGTGGCAGCCTGGACGCGATCCGGGCCCTGAACGAGGGGCGTTGCGAGATCGCGGGTTTTCACACCCTGCAGCATCCGTCGCCTGGCAGCCTGGCCGAGCGCATGTACAAACCCCTGCTGCGTCCAGGCTGGCACAAGATCATCGGATTCGCGCAGCGGACCCAGGGCCTGATGGTGGCACGCGGCAACCCGCTGGGCCTGCAATCTCTGGCAGACGTGGCACACCACCGGGCGCGCTACGTGAACCGCGCGCACGGTACAGGCACCCGGCTGGTGCTGGATGACCTGCTGGCCCAGGCCGGCCTGCAGGGCAGTGACCTGCCGGGATACGACTCCACCGAGCCCTCGCACAGTGCCGCCGCCCTCGCGATTGCGGCGGGCCATGCCGATGCCGGGCTGGGCATCGAGGTCGCCGCCCGCAGGCAGGGGCTGGACTTCGTGCCGCTGGTCCGGGAGAACTACTACCTGGCCTGCCTCAAGACCGCGCTGGACCAGCCGGCCACGCAGGCTCTGCTGTCCCTGCTGCGCACCGCGCAATGGCAGCGCAGGCTGGACGCCATGCAGGGGTATCGCAGCAGCCACAGCGGAGAGGTGCTGTCGCTGCGGGAATTGCTGCCCTGGTGGTCATTCAGGCCGCGCAGGAGCGAAAGCCCGCGAAAAGCTGGTCCGACTGCGGCCGCTGGAAGTTCCTGAAACGCGCTTGCTTCATGCGTTCGCGCGTCGCGAACGATGCGCCGCGCAGCACCTTGTGGCTGCCGAAGCAGGGCTGCGAGTAGCTCCGCCACGGGTCAGGCGCGAAGTCGGGGTAAGGCCGCGCGGTGCTGCCGGTCCATTCCCAGACGGTACCCCAGCGAAAGCCGCGGCGGGCCGCCGTGTGTGCCGCAAGCTCCCATTCCACTTCGGCCGGAAGCCGCCGGCCCGCCCAGCGGCACCAGGCATCCGCCTCCCACCAGCTCACATGCATCACCGGCTGACCGCCCAGCATGCGCCGCGGACTGCCAAAACGCGTCTGCATGACAGCGCCGCTGGCCACCCCGATCTGCTCGACATACCGCGGCGCCCGCCCGCCCTGGCCCGCCGACTGCGATTGCAGCCATTCCCAGCCAGCCGGGAGCCACAGCTCAGAGCGGTCGTAACCCCCATCGTCGACAAACTCCACATACTGGGCCCAGCTGACCGGTTGCGCGTCGATCTCGAACTCGGGCACATCCACCGCATGCGCGGCACGCTCGTTGTCGAAACTGAAGCCGGGCTCTGGCGGACTGCCGAGCATCCAGCGCGCCGCTGGAACCAGCAACGGCGGGCGCAGCGCCATCGCCCCGGGCAGCGCGATGTCCAGCGGGCAGCCGAGCGACTGCGCCAGCTCGATCAGCGATTCGCCCCGCATGTCCTCATGGCACAGGGCCAGGCGGAAAAAATACAGCGCCAGGTCGGTATCCGGAGCCTTCTCCAGCAGTTCGAGCGTCGTCTCCAGGGTCTCCATCAGGTAGGAGCGGATCTGCTCCAGGGACGGCAGCGACAAGGTCGCGCGCTGGTCCTGCGGAACCTGCGCATCGTCCCACCAGCGGTCGGCCTGGGGCTCGACCGATGGCAGCCGGCTGGCCGTCGGGTCTGCACCCCGGCCCTGGTTGCGGTGCACGTTGCGGGCAACCCAGCGCTCCTGGAACCATCCGATGTGGCCGAGCGTCCACAGCGGCGGGTCGTGCTCGCCACCGTGCAGCACGGCAAGCCCTGCCAACTCCAGGGCCGGAACCAGTTGCCCGATCAGGTGCAGGGTGTGGTTGCGGGCGTCCATCAGGGCGACCGACAGCAGGTCCCGCCCGGCCCGGCGCATCGCCGGCGAATCGACACCCTGGATCAGCGGATCATGCATGCCGGGATGTTATCCCCCCCAGCGCGGCAGAACTGCGTCTAAGTGGTAATCCCTACGGGAAAGCCCTGCCGCCCGGCCGCGCGGTTGTCTCTAGAATCCCACCCGGTCTGTTTGTAGATGACTTTTTGCAAACTTCCATTCCTGGGTCTTGTGTAACCGTCAGGGTCACCGGCTCTTTTCCTATTTTCAGAGGGGATCACGTTATGGATCGTCGTTCGATCATCAAAAATGCCGGCTTGGCCGGCGTGCTGGCCACCGGTATCGCGCCGGCAGTCGTACATGCCCAGGCCAACATCCGCTGGCGTCTGACATCGGGTTTCCCGAAAGCACTCGACACCATCTATGGCGCGGCCGAGACCTTCTCGAAGAAGGTCAAGGACATGACCGGCGGCAAGTTCGAGATCTCGGTGCACGCCGCAGGCGAACTCGTCCCGATGCCGGGCCTGGTCGATGCCGTCCAGAATGGCACCGTTGAAATGGGCCACACGGCGCCCTACTACTACTTCGGCAAGAACGACGCCTTCGCCCTGGGCTGCGCCATCCCCTTCGGCCTCAACAGCCGCCAGATGACCGCCTGGAGCTACGACGGCAACGGCCTGAAGCTGATGCGCGAGTTCTACGCTGGCTATGGCTTCACCAGCTTCCCGATGGGCAACACCGGCGCGCAGATGGGCGGCTGGTACCGCAAGGAAATCAAAACCGTCGCCGACATGAAGGGCCTCAAGTTCCGCGTCGGAGGTTTTGCCGGCAAGGTCACGGCACGCCTGGGCACGGTGTCGCAGAACATCCCTGGCGGCGAAATCTACCAGGCGCTGGAAAAGGGCACGATCGACGCGGCCGAGTGGG
>JBIKTP010000598.1:0-2788 GCA_044348035.1 Burkholderiaceae bacterium | reverse complement strand
ACCAAGTATAGACGTAAAGCTGACGAATTTGCCTGAGGCCTTTCGCTATCCCAGCACCACCTGCACCCGCACCGCCCCCGCCTTCTCATGCCGCACCACCACCCCCACCTCGGCCCCGGCCGGCCCGCGCACCACCCACTGCAGCTTGGCCCGGTCGCCGGTCGGCGTGGTGTCGGTCCAGAAGCTCACCAGCGAATGCTTGTAGGCCCGGCCTTCCAGTTCGCCCGCCAGGGTGCGCAGCGCGCCGCTGACCAGCGATGCGCCTTGCGGCAGCGTCAGTTCGCCCTCCAGCCCGCGCGACTGCTTGCGCTGCAGCGCCCGCTTCGACACATAGGTTGGCAGGTGGCCGGTGTTCTGCACGCCGACCTCGATGCGCCAGGTGTCGCCGCCCAGCGCCTCGCAGCGGGCATGCACCAATTCCAGCTTCGGCGAGGTGAGCGCGTTCCAGATCAGCCACTCGGGGAAGCGCGCAATCTCCTTTTCCAGCAGATGCGCCGGCGGATTGCGGAAGGCGTAGATCTTGTCCCAGCCGCCGATCTCGACCGGGCCGAGTTGCGGGTGCTCGAACGGGTACCAGTCCACATGGCCCTTGCCCTGCAGCGCCGTGTCGGACCAGGCCAGCAGCTTCAGGTCGTCGGCCACCGGATGCTCTCGGAACCAGTCGATGTACTTGTAGTCGTGGATGCCGGCCTCGCGCATCGGGCACCAGATCTCGACCGTCCACTTGTACATGCCCAGGTGCTCGTAGATCCAGTCGAAGCCGCCGGTGGTGATTTCCTTGGGGTGGTAGCGGAACTCCTCGAAGGTGCTGATCGCCGGGTAACCGGTGAGCTCGGTGCCCTTGGCACCCTGGGCCTTGAAGAACCACAGGTCCTCTGCCGGCATCTCGGTGTCGGGGCGGCCGGAGAACGGCCGCAGCAGCACGCCGCTCCAGGTGTGGAAGGTGACACCGCCGCTGATGTTGGGGTGGTGGGCGATGAAATCCACCACCGCGCGCACCTCGGGTTCGGAGGTCGGGTAGGGTCCTGCGCCGAGTTGCTCGAATTCCTGGCGCCATTCGGCGGGGAAGTTGCGGTTCAGGTCCAGGCCCTCGCGGTCGCGGTTGACCTTGAGCATGAAGCCGTCGTAGTCCCGCACCCGGCCCTCGGGCAGGATGCGGTAGTAGGTGCCGCCCGCTTCGGTGGGCTCGCGCGCGACCATCAGGCGCGGCTCGTCGGGGTGGCATTTCCAGGGGCCATTCGGGTCGCGGATGCGCATGGACAGGATGCGGCCGTCGCCATCCACGTCCTCGGTGTCCAGGCCGTCGACAAAATCCTCGTCGTACGGGTAGGGGCGGGTGGACGAGCGGATGATCTTCGGCGTGTCGCGCATCGCCCATTCGGCGCCGTCCGGGTTCATGCGCGGGCAGATGTAGAAGGCCCGGCTGTCCAGGCAGCGGGTGATGCGCTCGTCTTTTCCGTAACCGGCGATCAGCGTGTCGATGAAGTACAGGGCCGCCGCACCGCCGGCGAGTTCGCTGGCGTGGATGTTGGCATCCACCCAGTAGGCAGGCTTGTCGCCGGCCGGGCCGCTGCTCTGCTGCGTCACCGTCAGCAGCCAGATGTCGCGGCCTTCATGGCTCTTGCCGATGCTGTCGAGCGTCAGCAGCGTCGGGTGCGCCTGGGCCCAGGCCTGCAGGATCGCGGTGAATTCATCGAAACGGTAGTAGCGGTCGTGGGCAATCGAGGCCATGGCAATCCGGCGTGGAGGCGGCCTGTGCGGCCGCGAATGCAGCCTCAGCGGCCGCGGATGCGGGGGTCGAGCGCGTCGCGCAGGCCGTCGCCGATGTAGTTGACCGAGAGCACGGTCAGCGAGATCGCGATGCCCGGCAGCAGCACCCGGTTCGGGTAGTCCTGCAGGTGGTCGACCGCGTCGAACAGCAGCCGGCCCCAGGTCGGGAAGTCGGGCGGGAAGCCCATGCCCAGGAACGAGAGCGCGCTCTCGACGATGATCGCGCTGGCGATGCCCAGCGCCGCCGCCACCATGATCGGGCTCAGGCAGTTGGGCAGGATGTGGCGCAGGATCATGTTGACCGGCGGCGCACCGATGGAGCGTGCAGCCAGCACGAACTCGCGCTCGCGCAGGGCCAGCACCTCGCCGCGCACGATGCGCGCGGTCTGCATCCAGGAGGTGGCGCCGATCGCGATCACCATCAGGATGAAGATGCCGGCGGCAGGGCCCACCTTGAGTGCCAGCGTCTCGCGGAACAGCGTCACCATCACCAGCAGCAGCGGCAGCAGTGGCAGCGCCAGAAACAGGTCGGTCAGGCGCATCAGCGGGTTGTCGAGACGCCGGAAAAAGCCGGCCGACACGCCGATCAGCGTGCCCAGCAAGACCGCGATCGACATCGCCGTGAGCCCGACCGCCAGCGACACCTTGCCGCCGGCCATCATCCGGGCCATGATGTCGCGCCCGAGTTCGTCCGTACCGAACGGGAACTGCAGGCTGGGCGCCTTGTTGCGCATCAGCAGGTTGGCATAACCCGGATCCACCGTGTGCAGCAGCGGGCCGATCATCACGAAGAGCAGGATCGCGATGAACACGCAGGCCCCGAGCAGAGCGCCCTTGTGGGTCTTGAACTGGTCCCACACATTGGCCCACTGCCCGCGCGGGGCACGGTCGGCCTGGTCGACCACGGTCGGACGCTGGGTGGCGGCTTCAGTCATAACGGATGCGCGGGTCGAGGATGCCGTAGAGCACGTCGGCGATCAGGTTGAAAAACACGATCAGCACGGCAAAGATGAAGGTC
>JBIKTP010000061.1:0-8753 GCA_044348035.1 Burkholderiaceae bacterium | reverse complement strand
CGGCGGCGCGAGCGGCGGCATGGTGTCCGGCCGGGTCTGCAGCACGGGCTCGGGCAGCGCCGCCATGGCGACGCGGCTCACGGCCGCTGCGGTGACCGCAGTGGCGGCGCCGGCAAGCCAGCGGCGGCGGTTGAGAGGCAGTTGATCGCCCATGTCAGTGTCCTTTCGGGTCTGCGCCCGCCGGGCTGGAGGCCTGCATGCGCGTCAGCGCGCCCGGGGAGGTGCCGCTGAGGGTGGTGTGAAGATCGGTGTCGGCCAGCCAGAAATCGCGCTGGGCCTCCAGGCTGGCGTTGACCGCCGCCACGTTGGTGCGGGCATCCGCCAGCAGTTCGAAGATGCTGGAGATCATGCCGTTGTAGCGCAGCAGCACTTCGTCGTTGATGAACCTGCGCAGCGGCACGACCTCGTCGCGGTAGTGCCGTGCAAGGTCATAGGCGGTGCGGTAGGCATGGTAGGCCTCGCGCGCCTCGCTGCGGGCGCGTACACCCACATCGCGCACGCGGGCCACGGCCTGCCCGTACACGGCCTGGGCCCGCGCATTGCGCGCCTGGCCCCAGTCGAAGATCGGCAGGGGCAGCTCGAGCTCGGCGCCGCGCAGCGTCTCGCGCTCACCGGTGGCATTGTCGAAGGTGGTGTTGCGCACCACCTTCAGGTCCAGCGCGTTGATGAAGCCGGTGGCGCGCTGCACGCCGAGCGAATCCCCCAAGAAGACCGCCTCGCGGGCGGCGCTGCGCACGTCCAGCCGCTGGCGGATCGCCTGGGCCTCGACGTCCTTCAGCATCCGCGCCGACGCGGGAAGATCGGGCAGCCGCTGCGGCAAGGTGAAGGCCGTCTGTGCGCCCCACAGGCCCATCAGCCGGGTGAGGTGCTCCCGGCCGGCCACCACGGCCTGCTCGGAGCGCGCCAGCTGCGCCGTGGCCTCCGCCAGAAAGCTCTGCTCCCGCGCCTGGTTCAGCCGGCTCAGGTTGCCGACCCGCGCCATGCGCCGGGCCAGTTCGGCACCGGCTTCGGCCGCATCCTTCACATCGCGCATGTAGGCTGCGCTCTGCTGCGCCGCCACGGCCATGATCCAGGCCTTGCGGGTGTCGGCGGCCAGCCGCACCACCTCCTGCGCTGCCTGCAGCTTGGCCAGTTCGGTCTGCTGCCCGGCCCACTGCGCGCGCCAGGGCAGCGTCAGCAGGGCCATCAGGTTCAAGCCCAGCGCGCGCTCGATCTCGACCTTGTCCCCCTCCACCATGCGCCCCAGCGACAGGTGCGGATTGGCCAGGCGGCCAGCCTGCGCCCGGTCCGCGTAGCTGATGCCCAGCGTGGCCAGCGAGGCGTGCAGCCCAGGGTTGTTCAGCAGCGCCACCTGCACGGCCGCATCCATGGCCAGCGGTTTCGCCAGCAGTGCAGCGATCGCCTCGCGGGATGCCGCGCTCGGGCCTGCGGCCAGCTGCACCGGCGCGCCCTGCACGCGCTCGCGGCTCAGCGCCTGCACATCGCCCACCCCGCCATCCGGGGACACACTGGCGCATCCGCCGGCAAGCAGGGCCAAGGCCACGGCGGCCAGCCGGGTTCGGATCGGTGCCATCAGTGTTTCCCCTCGTGCTGCGATTCCCATTTCAGGATGTCGATATGACCGCGGCGGAACTGGCCGACATCGTCATTGGCGCGCCGCCAGTCGATTTCGGTGGACTCCACGCCGGTCGGCGCATGGCCGAAGACCGAGCGGTACCGGATGGCAGGCACCGGCGCTGCCGGGTCCAGCACCGCATCGGCTGCTTCCGGGGGAACCAGCGCGGACGCCGAAGGGGGCTGTGGGACGGGGACACCCTGGGCCTGCAGGGCGGGGCCGGCGAGCGCCCCCCAACCCAGCAGACCCATCCTCAAAAGATGGCTGAAATGCACCATGACGACTCCTGAAACCTGGACAAAGTCCGCAGCGACACCCCCTGGAGGGCTGCAACGGACGCACTACGGGCGTTGGAGTCAGGAAATGGGCGGCTTGAACCCGGGTAGCGGCGCGGCGCTGCGGAAGCTGGCACTGCCAGGCATCGGCACCGCATGGTGGATAGGGAGGGTGGACGCCATGGCCGACGCCACGGCCAGGGCGGCCGAAGAACAGACCATGCAGGAGGCGCAGGTGGGACAGTCGCCGTCGGGCTGGGCAGCTTGGGCATCCTGGGCCGCTTGCGCCGCCTGCACGGGCGGCACGGCGTGGTGCCCGTCGCACTCGGAAAGGGCTGCGGCGTCGGGTGCATGCGCGGTGGGAACCATCGCCGCGCCATGGTACGCCGGCGCACCGTGCTGCCCGGCCATGGAGATGGCCATCACGTCTGCGGCCAGGCCGCGCAAGGGCGTGAAGACGATCATCAGGATGACGAGCCAGAGGCGCATGGATGGATGATACGCCCCGGGGCGGCAAGTTCCCAGCCCCCCCGGGTCTGCGCCACCGCCGGACATAATTCACGCCAGATGACACACAACGATGCCCCCGTCGACTCCATCACCCAGGTCCTGGGCCTGCGGGTCGGCCACTACACCGACCCGCGCCGCCCCACTGGCTGCACGGTGGTGCTCACTCCTGACGGCGCCGTGGCCGGCGTCGATGTCCGGGGCGCAGCCCCCGGCACCCGCGAAACCGACCTGCTGCATCCCTCCAACCTGGTCGAGCAGGTGCATGCGGTGCTGCTGGCGGGTGGCAGCGCCTGGGGGCTGGATGCCGCTGCAGGCGTGATGCGCTGGCTGGAGGAACATGGCCACGGCTACCGGGTGCCCTATGGCCTGGTGCCCATCGTGCCGGCGGCCGTGTTGTTCGACCTCCCGGTCGGCGACTGGCGCATCCGACCCGACGCACAGGCCGGTTATTCCGCCTGCGTGTCGGCCAGCCGCGAACGCCCTGCAGAAGGGAACGTCGGGGCCGGGGCCGGGGCCCTGGTGGGCAAGCTGTTCGGCATCGGGCGCGCCATGAAAGGCGGCATCGGCAGTGCCTCCATCACGCTGGAGGGGGTGACCGTGGGCGCCATCGTCGCGGTGAATGCGCTGGGCGATGTGGTCGACCCGGCCACCGGCGCCACGGTGGCCGGTGCGCGCACAGAGGACGGCCGGGCCTTGCTGCATATCCGCGACGCCATCCTGGCCGGCGAACAGCCCAACCCGCTGCTGGCCGGCACCAACACCACGCTGGGCATCGTGGCCACCGACGCAGTGCTGACCAAGGCGCAGGCCCACCGGCTGGCGCAGGTGGCGCACGACGGACTGGCGCGGGCGATCAACCCGGTACACACCATGTCGGACGGCGACACCGTGTTTGCGCTGGGCACCGGCAAGGTGGCCCATGCACTGGGCATGATGCGCTTGTCGACCCTTGCCGCCGAGGTGACCGCCCGCGCGGTGCTGCGCGCCGTGCGTGCGGCACGCTCCGTCACCGCCGGGGCCGACCATTGGCCAGCCGCTTGCGACCTGCCGTCGGCGCCATCGCGTCCGGCCTGACACCCCCGGGCACGCGCCCGCGACCATGCCCGAATCCCTGCGCCTGCGTCTGCTCGGCCTGCGTGACCTCAGCGAGGGATCCTCCGACAATCTGCAACTGCTGCGCCAGGGCCGTGCCGACCTCGGATTCGTGCAGGGCGGAAGCGCCCGCAAGACGGATGACGCGGATACCGCATCCCCACCGGTGGCGCTGGGCAGCCTGGCGCCTCTGCAGGGCCTGCGCGTCAATGTGGGGACCGCCGGCAGCGGCGTGCCGCTGCTCATGCAGGCGCTGTTCGAGCTCAACCGGCTCGACACCGCCGGCATGCGCCTGTCGCAGCGCGACCAGACGGCCGCTGCAGTCGAGTTCCTGGGCGGCGAGATCGACGCGCTGGTCTTCGCCTCTGCGCCCGAATCGCTGATGGTGCAGATGCTGCTGCAGACACCCGGTGTGCGGCTGCTGGACTTCGCGCAGAACGAGGCCTATTCGCGCCGGCTGCCGTTTCTTTCGCCGGTGACGCTGCCGCGCGGCGTGATCGACCTCTCCGCGGACGTGCCGCCGCGCGACATGCGGCTGGTCGCCCCGACCACCACGCTGCTGGCCCGGCCCGATGTGCATCCGGCCATCCTGCAGCTGTTCTCGCAGGCTTCACTGGAACTTCACGGCCATGCCGGCTGGTTCAGCCGTCCGAAGGAATTCCCGATGGCCAGCAGCGCCGAATACCCGCTGGCGCGCGAAGCCGAACGCACCATCCGCAACGGCGTGCCGCTGCTTCAGTATTACCTGCCCTTCTCGCTGGCCAATCTGCTCGAGCGCATGTGGCTGTCGCCGGGCATCATCATCGCGCTGCTGCTGCCGCTGTCGCGGGTGGTGCCGCCGCTCTACGAGTTCCGCATCCGCTCGCGCGTGTTCCGCTGCTATACCCGTCTGCGCGACGGCATCGAGGGCGTCTGCCACCGGGTCACCCGGGATGGCGCGCAGCGATGCACGCAAATGCGCCACCAGGCGCGCCGTGACGCCTACTTGAGGGCCTTGAAGCGCATGCGCTTGGGCTTGGCGCCTTCTTCGCCGAGGCGGCGCTTCTTGTCGGCTTCGTATTCCTGGTAGTTGCCGTTGAAGAAGGTCCACTGGCTGTCGCCCTCGCAGGCCAGGATATGGGTCGCGATGCGGTCCAGGAACCAGCGGTCGTGGCTGATGACCATCAGGGAGCCGGCAAACTCCAGCAGGGCGTCCTCCAGGGCGCGCAGGGTCTCGACATCGAGGTCGTTGGAGGGCTCGTCCAGCATCAGCACATTGCCACCGGCGATCAGGGTCTTGGCCAGGTGAAGGCGCCCACGCTCACCGCCGGACAACATGCCCACGCGCTTCTGCTGGTCTGCGCCATTGAAGTTGAAACGGCCGCAGTAGGCGCGGCTTGCCATCTGGAACTTGCCCACGTTGAGGATGTCGAGCCCGCCGGAGACGTCTTCCCAGACGGTCTTTTCGTTCGAGAGGTCGTCGCGGGTCTGGTCCACGAAGGCCATCTTGACGGTGGAGCCGATCCGGACCTCGCCGCTGTCGGGCTTCTGCTGGCCCGAGATCATGCGGAACAGCGTGGACTTGCCCGCCCCGTTGGGGCCGATGATGCCGACAATGGCGCCAGCCGGCACCTTGAAGCTCAGGTTGTCGATCAGCAGGCGGTCGCCGAAGGACTTGCTCACATTGACGAACTCGATCACCTCGTTGCCCAGGCGCTCGGCCACCGGGATGAAGATCTCGTTGGTCTCGTTGCGCTTCTGGTATTCGAAATCGGACAGTTCCTCGAAACGGGCCAGACGGGCCTTGCTCTTGGCCTGGCGCGCCTTGGGATTCTGGCGCGACCATTCCAGCTCCTTCTTCAGGGCCTTGGCGCGGGCCTCCTCGCCCTTTTGCTCGGACACCAGACGCTGCTGTTTCTGTTCCAGCCAGGAGCTGTAGTTGCCCTTGTACGGAATGCCGGAGCCACGGTCGAGCTCCAGGATCCACTCGGCGGCGTTGTCCAGGAAGTAGCGGTCGTGGGTGATGGCCACCACGGTACCGGGATAGCGCTGCAGGAACTGCTCCAGCCAGTCGACGGATTCGGCATCCAGGTGGTTGGTGGGCTCGTCGAGCAGCAGCATGTCGGGCTTGGACAGCAGGAGCCGGCACAAGGCGACGCGGCGCTTCTCGCCGCCGGACAGCACCCCGATGTTGGCCTCCCAGGGCGGCAGGCGCAAGGCGTCGGCGGCGATCTCGAGCTGGTGCTCGGAATCGGTGCCGGCGCTGCCGATGATGGCCTCCATCTCGGCCTGTTCGGTGGCCAGCTTGTCGAAATCGGCATCCGGCTCACCATAGGCGGCGTAAATCTCCTCCAGCCGTGCCTTGGCCTTGAAAACGGCGCCCATGCCGGCCTCGACACTTTCGCGCACGGTCTGTGTCGGGTCGAGTTGCGGCTCCTGGGGCAGGTAGCCGATGTTCAGGTTGGGCATCGGCGTCGCCTCGCCCTCGATTTCCTTGTCGAGCCCGGCCATGATCTTGAGCAGGGTCGATTTGCCCGAGCCGTTGGTACCCAGCACACCGATCTTGGCACCCGGGAAAAAACTCAGGGAAATGTCCTTGAGGATATGGCGCTTGGGCGGAACGATCTTGCCCACGCGGTTCATCGTGAAAACGTATTGCGCCATGATTTACAGCATCGCCTTTGTCAAAAAAGTCAGTGGATAGCGGGGAAACCGCGCATTATCGGTTGTCGGTGCAAGACCCGCCGACGCATGTCAGTCGGAATCGGGCTGGGGCGTCAGCACGCCGTGCACGGTGTCGATCTGCAGATCGAACTCCGGCGGCGAGAAGCCCAGGCGAAGCCGTCCCTGGGCCTGCAGCCGGTCCATCGTGCGCCGGGTCATGGCATGGGCCAGCCCCGAGCCGGACACGAACATGAACAGCGACCGGTTGTGGCTGATCCAGGTGAGCCGCGCGCGCACCCAGACGCCGCCCAGCAGCAGGTCGGCCCAGTCGCCCGCCTCCACCGGTGCGCCCCCGGCATCGCCGCTGGCGAGGACATCGAGCGCCGAGTCGGACTCGACCACCGGTTCCGGCGGCAGCTCCGAGGGCGGCGGTTCGGCGCTGGCATCTGCCTCAGGTACTGCCGTCGCCCCGGCAGCACGGGCGCCCCGGGCTGCGGCAAGGGCGGTGCGGTGGTAGGCGAGCACCCGCTCGTGCAAGGCGATCAGCTCGTCGAGGAAGATCGACAGGGGCTCCTGCGGATAACGGATCAGCACCAGGCCTTCGTTGATCCGCGCCAGCAGACGCGGAATCAGCTTGACCAGGCGGGAATAGTCCCGGCCGTCGGCTTGGCGCTGCACACTCCAGACCAGATCATCCACCAGCGCCATGTAGCCACGGGGGTCGGGGTCCTCGCCCGGGCTGCGCAAGCGGGATTCGGCCAGCACCTGGGACCAGGGTCCGCGCAGGAAACCCGCCACCAGCGCAGGCAGCCCCGCGCCACGCAGGCGCTCCATCAGCGCGCCGGACAGGCGGGCGGCGAGCTCGTCGCGCTGCGCGGCATGCGCGCGGGCCTGTTCGGCGGCTTCCTGTTGCTGCAGGCGGGCGGTCTCGAAGTCGCGCCAACTGTTGTCCACCAGCTCCCAGGCCTGCACGAAGGCATCGGCATCCACCGTGCTGCGGCGCAGCACACCGCTCACCGCCTGGGCCACACACGCGGAGAAACCCTGCACGGCGTCCTGTTCACTGCCCACCCGGCCGATGCCGTACTGCACCGCACGATCCATGAAGATACGGGCTGGATGGGATCGGTCCAGGAAAAAGCGCGGGTCCTTCAGGGACAGGCGCAGCATGGCTGGCTCCAGCAGCCGCAACTGCAGACGCACCGGGGCCGGAATGCGCTCGTCCTGGCCGAGCTGGTCGAACATGAGGCGTACCACCTCTTCGCCGAGCTGGCGGCCGACCTGCCGGTTGCGGGCATTCGCCAGCACCTGCCCGGATTCCAGCATGTCCTGTACGGAAGGCTGCTGCGCCGCGACGATGGCGGGCAGGGCCTGGCGCTTGAGCCGCTGGAACATCGGCTCCTCCATCTTCATGTCCTGCAGTGCCACCAGCGCCGCGGGAACGGTATGGATGAAGTCCCGCACGCCGCCGCCGTCAGACGAGGATTCGACACCCATCAGCGCGCGCAGCTTGTCGAGGATTTCCAGGGTGCCGTCGAGTTCGGTCTCTGCCTTGCGGGGGCGCACGCCTGCGCGCGCGGCGCGGGCATCTGCCGCCGTGACCGGGCCGACACCCTGCGAGCGCAGCCAGTCACAGGTCTGCCGGTACAGCAGGGCCATGCCCTGGCCCAGGGCCTGTGCGGCAGGACGCAGCAGCACCGACCGCACGGCGTCATCCGCCACGCAGACGCCCAGGGTTTCCTGCAGCGCCCGCACGAAGGCCTCGGGCTTGAGCGGGTTGAGGGCTGGCTGGACCGACGTCCAGCCCAGCAAGGCGCTGATCTGTGCGTTGAAGAGAGGCAGTACCTGATCGACCGCCCGGTTGACCTCGCGCCGGGCCAGTGCCTGCTCGATGTGCGCCTCCAGGGCGTGCACCTCGAACACACGGATGTCCTCCAGGCGCGACATCGGCGCTTCGCCGAAATCCTGCGAACCGCTGTGGTAAACGAGGCGGCGCAACGCGTCGCCAAACGTGGAGCGCACCTGCACCTGTTCGTCGAGCAGGTGGGTCACGGCGTGGCGCACGCCCGGGTCGACTGCATCCGCCTGGCCCGCCTTCAGGGGCTTGAGCACCGGCGCCTTGAGCATGTCGAGCACATCGCCGACCAGGGTGTCGGACTGCTCCAGCACCAGTTCGATGCACTCGGACAGCGAGGGGCGGACCGCATCCGCATTGCTCGCCACGCCGATTCGCCGCAAAAGATACTTGTTCATCTGTTGCTCTTGCCGCCCCGATCCCGGTTGGGCGCCGCATGCTGCGCTGCCACACGGCAGCGTCCCAGGGCGCCTGTGCATTGTGACCGAAGTTCTGCCGTTTGCGCCAGTGGCCAGGGCCTGCACAGCGCGTCAGAAGACGGCCAAGTTGCCGCAGGACAAGTCCGTGCGACAATGCGCGCAGTTGCAGGCCTCCAGCTTCCTGCAGTCTCAGCACATGCTGGGGACCCGCGCTTCGCGCAGACGTCCCGTTTTTTATTCTGTCGACCTTTGACTGGACCGGCGTCACAACGCCGGGACGGGCCGACACGCCAAGCGCCCAGGACGGGCGCCTCACTATGAACTTTGAAGATCTGAAACTGGCC
>JBIKTP010000597.1:0-2801 GCA_044348035.1 Burkholderiaceae bacterium | reverse complement strand
CACCACCCGCACGCGCTGGTGGCCCAGCTGGTGCATCAGCGCGCGCAGGTCTTCCATCACGGTGTGTTTGTCGTAGCCGCCCTGCGGCCGGTCGGAGTCGCCGGCGCCGCGGTAGTCGGGTGCGATCACGGTGTAGTGCGCGGCCAGCGCCGGCATCACATGGCGCCATTCCTGCCAGGTCTGCGGGAAACCGTGGATCAGCAGCACCGGCTCGCCGGTGCCGGCCATCGCGTAATGCAGGCGCAGGCCCGGCAGCTGCGCGTAGTGGCGCGTGATGGGTGGTGGTGCTGGCATGGAAGTCTCCCCGTGGACGCCCGGTCCGGCCGACTTGGTCACAATCCAGGCTTGATCACGCTCTTGATTGTCCGCCATGCGCCGCGCCGCTGAACTCACCGCACCCGCCCCGGCCCCGTCCCAGGCCGGAGGCAGCCCCGTCCCCCGCTCCGACTGGACCACCCTCAAGCGCCTGTTTCCCTACCTGTGGCAGTACAAGTGGCGCGTCGTGGCCGCCTTGGCCTTCATGGTGGCGGCCAAGGTCGCCAATGTGGGTGTGCCGCTGTTGCTCAAGACCCTGGTCGACACCATGAGCCCCAACGGCGGGCGCAACCCGATCGAGGGTGCGCCAGCGGTGCTGCAGGCCGTGGTGGTGGTGCCGCTGGCGCTGGTCATCGCCTATGGTCTGCTGCGCCTGTCGACCTCGCTGTTCGCGGAACTGCGCGAGCTGATCTTCGCCAAGGCGACCGAAGGCGCCGCCCGCAGCATCTCGCTGGAGGTGTTCCGCCATCTGCATGCGCTGAGCCTGCGCTTTCACCTGGAGCGCCAGACCGGCGGCATGACGCGCGACATCGAGCGCGGCACGCGCGGCGTGCATTCGCTGATCTCGTATTCGCTCTACAGCATCATCCCCACGCTGATCGAGGTCACGTTGGTGCTGACCCTGCTGGCGGTGAAGTTCGATGTCTGGTTTGCCTGGATCACCATCATCGCGCTGGTGTTCTATGTGGCCTTCACGGTAACGGTGACCGAGTGGCGCACCAAGTTCCGCCGCCAGATGAACGAGCTGGACTCGACCGCGCACAGCCGCGCGATCGATTCGCTGCTGAACTACGAGACCGTCAAGTACTTCAACAACGAGGAGTTCGAGGCCCGGCGCTACGACAAGAGCCTGGAGAGTTACCGCCGCGCGGCCCTGAAGAGCCAGAGCACGCTGAGCCTGCTCAACACCGGGCAGCAGCTGATCATTGCGGTCAGCCTGGTGGCCATGCTCTACCGCGCGACGCTCGGCGTGGTCGAGGGCCGCATGACGCTGGGCGATCTGGTCATGATCAACGCCTTCATGATCCAGCTCTACATCCCGCTGGGTTTTCTGGGGGTGCTGTACCGCGAGATCAAGCAGAGCCTGACCGACCTGGACAAGATGTTCCGCCTGATGGAGAAGGAGCGCGAGATCGCGGACCGGCCGGGCGCCTCGCCGCTGCGGGTCGACGCGGCGCCCACCGTGCGTTTCGAGAACGTGCACTTTGCCTACGACACCGGCGCGGCGGGCGGCGTCGCCGGCCGGCCTATCCTGCAGGACGTCAGTTTCGAGATCCCTGCCGGCAAGACGGTGGCGGTGGTCGGGCCCTCAGGCGCTGGCAAGTCGACACTGTCGCGCCTGCTTTTTCGCTTCTACGACGTGCAGCAGGGCCGCATCACGATCAACGGGCAGGATCTGAAGGACGTCACGCAGAGCAGCGTGCGCCGCGCCATCGGCATCGTGCCGCAGGACACCGTGCTGTTCAACGACACCATCGAATACAACATCGCCTATGGCAGCCCCGGCGCCACGCATGCGCAGGTGGAGGAGGCTGCCCGCGCCGCGCGCATCCACGATTTCATCGCTGGCACGCCCCAGGGCTACCAGGCCATGGTGGGCGAACGCGGGCTCAAGCTCTCGGGCGGCGAGAAGCAGCGCGTGGCGATCGCGCGCACGCTGCTCAAGAACCCGCCGATCCTGATCTTCGACGAGGCCACCAGCGCGCTGGATTCGGCCAACGAGCGCGCCATCCAGGCCGAACTGCAGGGGGTGGCGCGCAACAAGACCACACTGGTGATCGCGCATCGGCTGTCCACGGTGGTGGATGCGCACGAGATCCTGGTGATGGAGGCGGGCCGCATAGTCGAGCGTGGCGCACATCTCGAATTGCTGGCTGTCAACGGGCAGTATGCCCGGATGTGGGCCTTGCAGCAGGCCGGCGAATAGGCGCCAGAAGGGTGTTCCCGACGTCGTGGCATGGCGCGCACCGCCCCTTGCCGGGACCGCAGTGTCCTGCTGCATGGCGGGGGCCATCATGCCGGTCGGGAACAGGCGTCCGTTGGTGGGGGGCCATGACCGCTGCATCTACAATTTTCGCGGCTGGCAGGCCGAGGAACAGTTGGCCGGATCAGCGCCGACACCTTTCCGTATAGTACCCAGCCATGAACAAGCAGCCGAGCGATGAAATCCCGTCTGGGGGCCGACGATGGCCGAGCCTGCTGTCGGCAATCAAGCTCCATGGTTGTCCGGGTCGGCAGCTTGGCCGCCCGGGTCCTGGTCTGCGGCTTGCCATGGGTGCGTACCTGCCACACGGTGGGCGCGGCCGGATCGCGGTGCGTGCCCGGCTCGATCCGCCAGAGATACAGGTGGCCTGACCATGCGAACTGCCCGGCCATCCAGGGTAGTGCTGCACTGCGGCCTGCAAGACGAACCAGCGCCAGACGAGACTCCTGCGCCGCACCCGACCGGCTTTTCTCAGGCGGCGACCCTGCAGATGGAGTGGGTG
>JBIKTP010000595.1:0-2811 GCA_044348035.1 Burkholderiaceae bacterium | reverse complement strand
CCGCTCCGGCCGTCGGGGATGGTGCAGCGCGACCAGGCGCACCGGTGGTGGCCGTTGTTCCGCCCGCGCCCGAGCAGGAATCCCGCCAGAGCCGGCGCGCCTTGCTCGACGCGCAGCGCACGAGCCTGGCGCAGTGCGACGCGCAGTTCAGAGCGGCCGTGCGTTGCCATCGATCAGTGCTGGAGCAATTGCGCCTGCAACCACGGGAGGCGGCGCGGCAGTGCCGCGAACTTGTCGACGGCTTCGTTGCCGATGTGATGTGCCCTGGAGAGTCCTCGATCCGGCTGCTGTCGGAAACCATGGGGGACCGCGCCTGGATGCACCCCGTCAACGTCACGGTGCTCAGCCTGCTGCTCGGCAGGGCACTCGCCCTGGAGGAAGCTGCCTTGCGGGATCTCGGCGTTGCCGCCTTCCTGCACGACATCGGCAAGACGCAACTTCCGGAGCGCGTGCGCTGGATGGACAGTCAGCTGTCGGCTGCAGACTACCGCGCCTACCAGGACCATGTCGACCACGGGATCGTGCTCGCGCGCCAGCTGGAACTGCCCGAGGGCGCGCAGCGCGCGCTCGCCGAGCACCACGAGGCGATGGACGCCAGCGGCTTCCCCCGCCAGCTCAGCGCTGAGGCCATCAGCCTGCCCGGCAAGATCCTGGCATTGGTCAATCGCTACGACAACATGTGCAATCCCCCGCGGCCGTCGACAGCGGTCACGCCGCATGAGGCCCTTACACTGATCTTTGCCCAGATGAGGCAGCGCCATGACGGCGTGGTCCTTGCGGCGTTCATCCGCATGATGGGGGTGTATCCGCCGGGTTCGGTGGTGAGTTTGTCGGACGACCATTACGCGCTGGTGGTATCGGTCAATTCCGCGCGGCCCCTCAAGCCGCGGGTGATCGTCCACGACCCGGCGGTGCCCGCAGAGGATGCCTTGATCCTGGACCTCGAGCATGTCGATGCTCCGGGCATTCGGCGCAGCATCAAGCCCGCCCTGTTACCCCAGGTGGTGCATGACTACCTGTCGCCCCGCGCCCGCATCTGTTATTTCTTCGAGCGTGCGATGGCGCTGGACCGGGTGGGGGACAGTGCATGACGGCGCCGCCGGCGTTCGGCAGCCCGGCGAACCGCCCCGGTTGGGACAGCCTCGTCGAGGCCCTGATCGAGGCGGCCTGGGTGGTCGATGCCGTTGGCCTGCGGATCGTGGCGGTCAACCAGGCCGGTGCCGAACTGGTCGGCCTGCCGCGGGCGGACATGATCGGGCGCGCGGCCGTTGAACTGACCGCATCGCCGGAGGACATGTTTTTCTGGGAGGACGTGGCGGCTGGTCTGAGCGACAGTATCCGGTCCGAGACCCTTGTGCGCAGCGCTGACGGAACTGCGGTGCCGGTCGAGCGCAGCGTGCGCCGCGTCTGGCTGAAGGCAGACGCGCCGGGCTTCCTGGTGGCGATGCGCGACCTGCGCGACCAGCGCGCCGTCCGGGACCAGCTCGAGACCCTGCTGGCCGAGTTGAGGGCCACCCTGGAGTCGACCGGCGACGGTATCCTTGCCATCGACATGCAGGGCAGGGTGCGCAACTACAACCGGCGTTTTGCCGAGATGTGGGAACTGCCCGATGCCTTGCTGGTGCGACGCAACGATGCAGCGCTGTTCGAGCACCTCGCCGCGCGTGTCGAAGAGCGCAGCGCCTATCTGGAGCGCCTGCAGTTCCTCGCCCAGTTTCCGCTGCTCGAGGCGAGTGACGTCCTGTTGCTGCGCTCCGGCCGCTCGTTCGAGCGGGTCTCGCTGCCGCAGTACAGCCGCGGACAGCCCACCGGGCGCGTATTCGCCTACCGCGACATCACCCAGAAGATCGACGCCGAAGCGCGCCTGCGACTGGCTGCGAAGGTGTTCGAATCGAGCCTGGACGCCGTGTTCATCACCAACGCCGACTTCATGCTGCTGGCGGTCAACCCTGCCTGCGAGAGGCTCACCGGGCGGGTTCAGGCCCAGCTGGTGGGCAGCTCCGCCGCCGACATGTTCCACGACCGGCATCGCCCTGGCGTGCATGCCCATGTTCGCGACCAGTTGCTGGCAACCGGATTCTGGGAGGGCGAGGCCGAGTACCGCCACGGAGCCCAGCAGGCACGGCCGATGCAGTTGTCGTGGGTCCTGTCGCGCGATGAGGCGGGTGCGGCCCAGCACTCGGTCTGCTTTTTCCGGGACCTGACCGAAAAACACGCTGCCCAGCAACGCATCGAGACCCTCGCCTACCGCGACGTGCTGACAGGCCTGCCAAACCGCCTGCTGCTCACGCAGCGCGTCGATTTTGCACTGCGCATGGCGGAGCGCAATGGCGGGCAGTTCGCTGTCCTGTTCCTGGACCTCGACCGCTTCAAGAACATCAATGACTCGATGGGGCACGCCTTCGGTGATCGGGTGCTGATCGAGGTGGCC
Organism: Burkholderiaceae bacterium; assembly: GCA_044348035.1. Classification (GTDB taxonomy): domain Bacteria; phylum Pseudomonadota; class Gammaproteobacteria; order Burkholderiales; family Burkholderiaceae_C; genus CAISIP01. The sequence goes on along the minus strand of JBIKTP010000595.1, from coordinate 380 downwards.
GAGCGGCTCAAGATGTGCCTGCGCGACGTCGACTCGCTTTGCCGGCTGGGTGGCGACGAATTCGTGGTGTTCCTGCAGGAGGCCGACGCGCTCGGCGCGGAGACCGGCGCGCAACGCATCCTGCAGGCCCTGTCGCGGCCATTCCAGATCGAGGAGATGCGCTTTTCGGTGGGGTGCAGCATCGGCGTGGCCCTGTACCCCGAGGATGGCAAGACCCTCAACGACCTGATCCAGTTCGCCGATACCGCGATGTACCGGGTCAAGGAGCACGGCCGGGGCAACTTCCGCTTTTACCAGCCGCAGATGAACGTGGATGTGCTGTCGCGCATGAAGATGGACCACGCGATGCGCCAGGCCATGCTGCACAAGCGTTTCCGGCT
>JBIKTP010000596.1:0-2811 GCA_044348035.1 Burkholderiaceae bacterium | reverse complement strand
TCAACATGGAGACACAGATCCTCAAGAACCTGGAGGTGCGCCGCGCGCTCGCCATGGCGGTGGATGTGAACGCCTACAACAACGTCGTCTGGTACGGCCTGGGCAAGGTGTCGGCGTCCCCGATCGGTGTGGCGCAGACCAGCTGGCACGACCCCAGCATCAAGCACCAGCCCTACGATCTCCGGGCTGCCGAAGCCCTGCTGGATACGGCGGGCCACCGGCGTGGCGCCAACGGCTTCCGCTTCAAGCTGCGCCTGCTGTTCAACCCCTTCCTGGAGCGCCGTACGGCGGACTTCCTGCGCCAGTCGCTGGCGCGCATCGGTGTGGACGCAGAGATCGAGAGCTACGACTTCGCGACCTACACCCGCAAGGTCTACACCGAACGCGCCTTCGACATCACCGCCGAGAGCCTGCTGAACCTGTTCGACCCGACCCTGGGCGTGCAGCGCGTGTTCTGGTCCAAGAACTTCAAGATCGGCCTGCCGTTTGCCAACACGCCGAACTACTCCAACCCCGAGGTCGACCGGCTGCTGGAAGCGGCGGCGGATGAGCCCGACGCCGTCAAGCGCCGCCAGCAGTTCGTGCAGTTCCAGCAACTCGTGGCCGCCGACATCCCGTCGATCGAGTTCGGCGCCAACCCGAATGTCACCGTGGCCGCGAGGAAGGTTCGCAACTTCCAGCCGACCGGCGAAGGCATCCGCGGCAGTTTTGCAGACCTGTACCTGGCCCCGTGAAGCGTTGGCAGCGCACCGCCCTGCAGGCGGTGCCCACCATGCTGGGCGTGGTGGTCCTGAACTTTTTCCTGCTGCAGCTGGTCCCTGGTGACGCAGCCGACGTGATGGCCGCCGAGGCCGGCTCTGCCACGGCCGAAACCATGGCCCTGCTGCGCAGCCAGTTCGGCCTGGACCTCGGCATGCTGGAGCGGCTGATGGCCTACCTCGGCCATCTCGTCCAGTTCGATCTGGGCATGTCGCCGCGGCACAACCAGCCGGTGCTCGATCTGATCGCCTCGCGCATGGGCAATACGCTGCTGCTCATGCTGACGGCACTGGGCATGGCACTGGCCGTGGGCGTGCTGCTCGGTGCCATCATGGCCACCCAGGTCGGGCGCTGGCCGGACCGGGTCCTGTCCATCCTGGCCCTGGTACTGTATTCGACACCCGCCTTCTGGCTCGGGCTGATGTCCATCGTGCTGTTCGCCGTGAAGCTGGGCTGGCTGCCGCCCGGCGGGCATGAAACCATCGGTGCCGGCCATACCGGCTGGGCCCATGTGCGCGACGTCGCCAGTTACCTGCTGCTGCCGGCCGTGGCCCTGGCGGGCTTCTATGTGGCGCTGTTCAGCCGGCTCACGCGCGCGGCGATGCTGGAGGTCAGCCACCTGGATTTCGTGCGCACCGCGGTGGCCAAGGGCTTGTCGCCATTTGCGGTGGCGGTGCGCCACATCCTGCGCAATGCGCTGATCCCGGTCACGACGGTCGCCGGCCTGCAGCTGGGCGCCCTGCTGGGGGGGTCGGTGGTGATCGAGTCGGTGTTCAGCTGGCCGGGCCTGGGCCGGCTGGCCCTGGAGTCGGTGCAGGCGCGCGACTACAACACGCTTCTGGGCATCCTGCTCATCTCCTCGATGGTGGTGATCGTCGCTAATGTGCTGGTCGATGCCCTGCATGCGCGGCTCGACCCGCGCATCCAGCAGCGATGAGCCGTCCCCGGATGCGCCCGCGATGACCCGCATGTTCCAGGCCCGGGGCGCCGTGCGCGCCCTGTTGCGCAACCCGTCGGCCGTGCTGGGCGCTCTGGTGCTGCTGCTGATCACCGTGCTGGCGCTGCTGTCCGGCCTGCTGTATCCGGGTGACCCGCTGGACATGGTGGCCCGCCCGCTGCTGCCGCCGCTGAAGGACCCTGCGTTCTGGCTGGGCAGCGACTCGCTGGGGCGCAACGTGGCCGCCGGTCTGGCGCATGGCGCCAAGGTGTCCCTGCTGGTCGGGGTGGTGGCCGCCGTGCTGAGCCTGTTCATCGGCGTGCTGGTGGGCGCCCTGGGCGGCTACTTCGGCGGCGTGGTGGACGACCTGCTGGTGCGGCTGACCGAGCTGGTGCAGACCATCCCCTCCTTCCTGCTGGTGATCGTGATCGTGGCCATCGGCCAGCCCAAGGTGGCGGTGATCGTGATGGCCATCGGCCTGGCTTCCTGGCCGATGATCGCCCGTCTGGTGCGTGCCGAGTTCCGCAGCCTGCGCGAATCCGAATTCGTGCTGGCCGCGCGCAGCCAGGGCTTCAGCGACACCCGGATCATCTTCCAGGAAATCCTGCCCAATGCCCTGCCGCCGGTGATCGTGTCGGTCTCGGTGCTGGTGGCCACGGCCATCCTGATGGAGTCGGCACTGGCCTTCATCGGCCTGGGCGATCCCAACATCGTCTCCTGGGGCAGCATGATCGGCGAAGGCCGCGAGCACCTGCGCACGGCCTGGACCCTCAGCGCCCTGCCGGGCATCGCCATCCTGCTCACGGTGCTGTCGCTGAACCTGGTCGGTGACGGGCTCAACGACGCGCTGAACCCGCGCCTGCGGAGCCGATGATGGCCGCCCCACCGGTATTGCTCGACATCCGGGGCCTGGATGTGCGCTTCCAGGCCGAGCAGGGCGAGCTGCATGCCGTGCGACGCCTCGACCTGCAGGTCGGCCGCGGCGAAACCGTGGCGCTGGTGGGCGAATCCGGCTGCGGCAAGTCGACCACGGCACTGGCGGTGCTGCGCCTGCTGGCGCGCAATGCGCAGGTGCAGGGCCGCATCCTGCTCGAGGGGCGGGACATCCTGCAGTT
>JBIKTP010000594.1:0-2818 GCA_044348035.1 Burkholderiaceae bacterium | reverse complement strand
CGATGCCAAATCCGAACGCCTGAGGACCGTCAACGCCTCGCTGGAAGACCCCACCGTCTGGAACGACCCCAAGCGCGCCCAGGAACTGGGCCGCGAGAAGAAGGCCCTCGACGGCGTGGTGGTTTCGCTGGACCACCTCACCACCGAGCTGGCCGACAACTCCGAGCTCTATGCGATGAGCAAGGACGAGGGTGACACCGACAGCCTGGCGCACATCGAGGAAGAGACCGCCAAGCTCTCGGCCGAGATCGAACAGCTCGAATTCCGGCGCATGTTCAACAACCCGGCCGACCCGATGAACTGCTTCCTGGACATCCAGGCCGGCGCCGGCGGCACCGAAGCCTGCGACTGGGCCAGCATGCTGCTGCGCCAGTACCTGAAGTACGCCGAGCGCAAGGGCTTCAAGACTGCCATCGAAGACGAATCCCCCGGCGACACCGCCGGCATCAAGGGCGCCACCATCAAGATCGAGGGCGAATACGCCTTCGGCCTGCTGCGCACCGAGACCGGCGTGCACCGCCTGGTGCGCAAGAGCCCGTTCGACTCCTCGGGCGGCCGGCACACGAGTTTTGCGAGCGTGTTCGTCTACCCCGAGATCGACGACTCGATCGAGATCGACATCAACCCGTCCGACGTGCGGGTCGACACCTTCCGCGCCAGCGGCGCCGGCGGCCAGCACATCAACAAGACCGACTCCGCGGTGCGCCTGACGCACATCCCCACCGGCATCGTGGTGCAGTGCCAGGACGGCCGCAGCCAGCACAGCAACCGCGACGTCGCCTGGAAGCGCCTGCGCAGCCGCCTGTACGACCACGAGATGCGCAAGCGCCAGGAAGAGCAGCAAAAGCTCGAGGACAGCAAGACGGACGTCGGCTGGGGCCACCAGATCCGCAGCTATGTGCTGGACAACAGCCGCATCAAGGACCTGCGCACCAATGTCGAGGTCTCGGCCACGCAGAAGGTGCTCGACGGCGACCTCGACGTGTTCATCGAAGCCTCGCTCAAGCAAGGGGTCTGACCCATGCCCATCCAGGGAATCATCTTCGACATGGACGGCACCATGATCGACTCCATGCCCTACCACGCGAAGAGCTGGGTGGCCTTTGCCGAACGCCACCGGCTCACCATCGAGGTCGACGAGCTGCTGCGCCGCACCACCGGGCGCACCGGCGCCGAATGCATGGAGGTGCTGTTCGGCCGCCCGATGGACACCAAGGAGTCCTGGGAGCTGGTGCACCAGAAGGAAGAGATCTACCGAGAGCTGTTCGCCCCGGTGTTTGCCGAGGTGGCCGGCTTCAAGGCCTTCAGCGCCGACGCCATGGCCCGCGGCCTGCGTGTAGGCGTGGGCACGGCGGGCGACAAGCACAACATCGCGTTCGCGTTCTCGCACCTGGGCATGGACCCGCCACCGCATGCGGTGGTGGGCGGCGACGAAGGCCTGGCTGGCAAGCCCGAGCCGGCCATTTTTCTGGAAGCTGCGCGGCGCATCGGCGTCGCACCCGAAGCCTGCATCGTGTTTGAAGACGCACCCTTCGGCATCGAAGCCGCGCGCCGTGCCGGCATGCGAGCCGTGGCGGTGTGCACCAGCCACAGCGCGGAGCAGCTGGGCGGCCCGCATGTGGTGGCCAGCGTGCGCAACTACCACGAACTGATCGAATCCAACTTTCTGGGGAACCTCCATGCCATTCCTGCTTGACGGCCAAGGCCAGACGATCAGCGTCCAGCGCCTCGACTACCAGCCGCCCGCCTACTGGATCGACACCGTCGACCTCACCTTCGACCTGGACCCGGCCAAGACCCGGGTGCTCAACAAGATGCGCCTGCGGCGCAACCCCGACGTGCCGACACAGCCCCTGCGCCTGGACGGCGAAGAGCTGAACCTGGCCCGGGTGCTGGTGAATGGCAGCGGCACCTCTTTCCGCATCGATGGCAACCAGCTGGTGCTGGAGAACCTGCCCGAAGGCCACGACACCTTCGACCTGGAGATCTTCACCACCTGCGCCCCGGCCAAGAACACCAAGCTGATGGGCCTGTACGTCAGCAACAACTCCTTCTTCACGCAGTGCGAGGCCGAGGGCTTCCGGCGCATCACCTACTTCCTGGACCGTCCCGACGTGATGGCCAGCTACAGCGTGACGCTGCGCGCCGACAAGGCCCTCTACCCGGTGCTGCTGTCCAACGGCAACCTGGTGGCGCAGGGCGACCTGCAGGGCGACGGCAACCAGGGCCGGCACTTTGCGCGCTGGGTTGACCCGCACCGCAAGCCCTGCTACCTGTTTGCGCTGGTGGCCGGGCAGCTGGTGTGCCGCCAGCAGCGCATCACCTCGCGCGCCGGACGGGACCACCTGCTCGAGATCTACGTGCGCCGCGGCGACATGGACAAGACCGAACACGCGATGAACTCGCTGATGGCCTCCATCGCCTGGGACGAAGCCCGCTTCGGCCTCTCGCTCGACCTGGAGCGCTTCATGGTGGTGGCCACCAGCGACTTCAACATGGGCGCCATGGAGAACAAGGGCCTGAACATCTTCAACACCAAGTACGTGCTGGCCAGCCAGGCCACCGCGACCGATGCCGACTTCGCCAACATCGAGTCGGTGGTGGGCCATGAGTACTTCCACAACTGGACGGGCAACCGGGTCACCTGCCGCGACTGGTTCCAGCTGAGCCTGAAGGAAGGCCTGACGGTCTTCCGCGACCAGGAGTTCTCGCAGGACCTGTGTGCCGAGGCCTCGGCCCGCGCCGTCAAGCGCATCGAGGACGTGCGGGTGCTGCGCACCGTGCAGTTCCCCGAGGATGCCGGCCCGATGGCGCATCC
>JBIKTP010000593.1:0-2819 GCA_044348035.1 Burkholderiaceae bacterium | reverse complement strand
CCAGCCGGCGGCGCGGCCGGGCAGCGACATCTGGTGGAACTCGTCGATGGCACCCACTGCCAGCGCTACGGCAAAGGACAGCCACCACACGGGGCGGCCACGCCAGCCGCTGGCGTAACCCACCGAGGCAGCCAGCACGGCATACACACCCATATGGGCCAGCTTGTCCCAGGGCGTGGGGATCAGGCCCACGGCGATCGGCTGCGCGCCGCCGTAGAACAAACCTGCCGGAACCCCCACGACAGACAGCACGGCCAGCAGCCGCAATACGCGCTGTAACACGCGCATGGTAGAACTCTCGGCCATGGACACGCAAACTCCTGAAACCCCACTGGGACCCGGCACGGGGCCGCAGGCATGGCGCGCGGAGCTGGTGACGTGGCTGCCGATTATTGCAGGGCTGATGGTGCTGTATGTGCCGAGCCTGATGGACCTGTTTCAGGGTGTTTGGAGCGACGACGAGCAGATGCACGGGCCTATCGTGCTGGGCATTGCCTGCTGGCTTCTTTACCGCAACTGGCCCGCCATGATGGCGGCCAGCCAGGGGCAGGCAGCCAATCGCTGGGGCTGGCCTGTCGTGGCCTTTGCGTTGCTGCTGTATGTGCTCGGCCGCTCGCAGGACATCCTGTTCTTCGAAGTGGGGTCCGTGGTGTGGCTGCTGCTGGGCTTGGGCCTGCTGACCCGTGGCACGGTCGCCGTCAAGACACAGTGGTTTGCCTTGTTCTTCATGCTGTTCATGGTGCCGCTGCCGAGCCAGGTGGTGGACCTGGTGACCATGCCGATGAAAATGGCGGTGTCGTATGTGGCAGAAGTAGTGCTGTATGGGTTTGGCTACCCCATCGGCAGAAGCGGCGTCATTCTTCAGATCGGCCAATACATGCTGCTGGTGGCCGATGCCTGCGCCGGCTTGCATACCTTGCTGACTCTGGAGGCCCTGGGCCTGCTCTACCTGAACCTGGTGCGGCGCGACTCGCTGTTTCGCAACGTCGGCCTGGCCATCTTGATCGTGCCCATCTCATTCGTTGCCAACGTCATTCGCGTGATGGTGCTGAGCCTGATCACCTACCACTTCGGCGACGAAGCCGGCCAGGGTTTCCTGCATGGCTTTGCGGGCATGGTGCTTTTTCTGAGCGCGCTGCTGCTGATCATTGCGTTTGACACCCTGTTGCAGAACGTCGAGCGCTTTCGCGCACGGCGGTTTGGTGCAGCCGCCTGATTGAACAACGCCATGAAGATTTCAAGCACCAACATCGTCCTGCTCGTCCTGATGTTGTTGTCTGCGGTTGTAGCGTCAGTGCTGCGGCCCACGATCAGCCTGGCGGACGAACGGCCACCCATCAGCCTCAAGACCATGGTGCCCACCGCCTTCGGTGAATGGCGGGAGCAACTCAACGTGACGGCCGCCATCGTGGACCCGACACAACAGGAAATGCTGGACAAAATCTACAGCGAAACCTTGAGCCGCACCTATGTGAATCCGGCCGGGTACCGCATCATGTTGTCGATCGCCTATGGCAAGAACCAGAGCGATGCCCTCCAGCTGCACAAGCCCGAAGTGTGTTACCCGGCACAGGGTTTTGCGCTGCTTGCCAAGCAGGCGACCTCGCTGGACCTGACAGGCATACCCATCGCTGCGACCCGCTTGCAGACCAGCCTGGGGCAGCGGTTCGAACCCATCACCTATTGGACGGTTGTGGGGGACCACATCACGACGGGCGGCATCCACAAGAAACTGACGGAAATGCGTTATGCCATGTCGGGGCGCATCCCGGACGGCATGTTGATCCGCGTGTCTTCCATCGATACGACGGTTAGCAGGGCCTACGACATGCAGGGCCAGTTTGCCCGCCAGATGGTGCAAGCCCTGAGCCCTGAAGTTCGCAAGCGGTTCGCAGGCGACCCCGCGTCACTCTGACCCCAGCCGCGACCACCACGGCATGCCCATGACCAAGAAGGCTCTCATCACCGGCATCACCGGCCAGGACGGCGCCTACCTCGCTGAGTTCCTTCTCAAGAAAGGCTACGAGGTGCACGGCATCAAGCGCCGCGCCTCTTCCTTCAACACCGACCGCATCGACCATTTGTACCAGGACCCGCATGTGGACCAGCGCAACTTCGTGCTGCACTACGGCGACCTGAGCGACGGCGCCAACCTCACCCGCATCGTGCAGCAGGTGCAGCCCGACGAGATCTACAACCTGGGCGCCATGAGCCATGTGGCCGTGAGCTTCGAGAGCCCCGAGTACACCGCCAATGTGGACGGCACCGGCGCGCTGCGCATCCTGGAGGCGATCCGCATCCTGGGCCTGGAGAAAAAGACGCGCTTCTACCAGGCCTCCACCAGCGAGCTGTATGGCCTGGTGCAGGAAATCCCGCAGAAGGAGACCACGCCCTTCTACCCGCGCAGCCCCTACGCGGTGGCCAAGCTGTATGCCTATTGGATCACGGTGAACTACCGCGAGGCCTATGGCATGTATGCCTGCAACGGCATTTTGTTCAACCACGAGAGCCCGCTGCGCGGAGAGACGTTTGTCACCCGCAAGATCACCCGCGCCATCGCCCGCATCGCACTGGGCCTGCAGGACTGCCTGTACCTGGGCAACCTGAGCGCGCTGCGCGACTGGGGCCATGCGCGCGACTATGTGGAGATGCAGTGGCTGATGCTGCAGCAGGAGGTGGCCGAGGACTTCGTCATCGCCACCGGGGTGCAGTACAGCGTGCGCCAGTTCGTGGAGTTTGCGGCCGGCGAGTTGGGCATCAGCCTCACCTGGCAGGGAGAAGGCGAGCACGAGCAGGGCGTGGTGAGCGCCTTGAGCGGC
>JBIKTP010000060.1:0-8830 GCA_044348035.1 Burkholderiaceae bacterium | reverse complement strand
TGCTGGGCCACGCCCCCTGAAACCCGCCGTCCGGGCGCGGGTTCCTATACTCGCTCCATGGACAACATCGCCGACCTCCGCAAAAGTTACGAACGCGCCGAACTCAGCGAGGACGCCTCGCATGCCGATCCCCTGAAACAGTTCGGCCAATGGCTGGACGAAGCCATCCAGTCCAAGTTGCCCGAACCCAACGCCATGACCCTCGCCACGGTGGGCAGCGACCTGCGCCCCAGCACACGGGTGGTGCTGATCAAGGGCTTCGACGCGAACGGCATCGTCTGGTACACCAATTACGAAAGCCGCAAGGGCCAGGAACTGGCCGGCAACCCCTATGCCGCGCTGCAGTTCCACTGGGTCGAGCTCGAGCGCGTGGTGCGCATCGAGGGGGTGGTCGAAAAGACCAGCGCCGAGGAAAGCGACGCCTACTACCAGTCGCGCCCGCTGGACTCCCGCATCGGTGCCTGGGCCTCACCCCAGTCGCAGGTGATCCCGGGGCGCGCCATGCTGGTGGCCAATGCAGCGCGTTACGGCGCCCAGTTCCTGTTGCAGCCGCCCCGCCCACCCCACTGGGGCGGGTACCGCCTGCGCCCGGACAACTGGCAGTTCTGGCAGGGTCGCAAGAGCCGGCTCCATGACCGCCTGCGCTACACGCTGCAGGGCGGCGGTGGCTGGCTGCGGGAACGTCTGGCGCCCTGAGCCGACCCGCTCAGACTGCGCCGGCGAGAAGCATCACCAGCGATACGCTGAACAGCGCGGCCAGCGTCGATACCGCCACACTGGCGGTGATCAGCGGCATCGCCACCCCGTACCGTTGCGAGAAGAGGAAGACATTGGCGCCCATCGGCAGAGCGGCAGTGACCGCCAGCACCGTGAGCGCCAGCCCCCGCATGCCCAGAGTCCACCCCAGCGCGGCGGCCAGCAGGGGCACGGCAAAGTTCTTGATCGCCGCGAGCTGCAAGGCCCCCCGCAGCTGCGCACCGATGGACGAACCCGCCAGCGCAATGCCCACCAGGACCAGTGCGAGCGGGCCGAAGGCGCGGCTCATGGTCTGGAGGACAAGCTCCACCGGCGCTGCCACACCCCAGCCGGTCTGTGCGTACAGCAGGCCCGCGATGATGGGCAAGGGCACCGGGTGCACCAGGGCCTTGCGCAGTGCCAGCGCGGTCACACCCAGGAGATGGCCCGTTCGCACCGGCGAGCGCGCCGCCTGCTCACGGGCCAGCGCAAACTCCAGCGCCACCGTGGCCGCCGTCAACAGCACCAGGGAATGGATGGGAATCAGCGTGAGCAGCGTCACCAGGCCGGCATCACCCCAGGCCAGCTGCACCAGCGGAATGCCGATCATCACGGCATTGCTGTAGGTCACCCCCAGCGCCAGCACGACCGCACTGCGGTTCATGCCGCGCCACCACAGCATGGCGGCAAACACCAGGCCGAGCGCGCCGATGTAGGCCAGCGCCGGCCGCAGGTCGAGCAGTTCCACATGCACATGCCGCATCGTGCGAAACAGCACGATGGGCGTGAGCACCATGAAGGACAGCGTGGAGAGCCGCCGGACCCAGACCTGGGGCACCCAGCCCAGGCGACCCAGAGCCAAGCCCAGCAGGATCAGGCCCACCACAGGCAGAAGGGCTGCGACTACGGGAAAGTGCATGGAAGAGTGCAGCAGCCGGGACACAGCCCGGACCGACGCGGCTGAGCCGCGCCGGGATCACTTCACGCTGGCGGCGTCGGTGATGCGGTAGAACAGCCCGTATTGGTCGTCCTGCAGCACCTGGAACCTGCCCTCGACCACCACCGGCTCCAGGGAGTACGCCACAGGGGTGCGGGTGCGCACCTCGACCATGCTCTCCGGCCCGCCGGGCACACAGAAACCGCAGCTCATCGGCACCGAGGTCAACAGGAAGTGCCGCTGCCTCTCGCCGGGCTCCAGAGGCATCATGAAGCCCTGGATGCGCTGGGTCTTCTGGTGCAGCGCCAACTGGCTGGCGCCGAACACCGGCAGCACCTTGTTCTTGTCGGTGCGCGTCTTGACGTCGGTCAGCACCGACCAGGGCACGACATCCGCGCGATCCTTGAGGGGTGGGAAAGGGCTGTTCGCCCCATGAACGCCGGCACCGGAACCGGCCGGCAGTGGCGAGCTTAGCTGGGCGACGGCCCCCAGCGAACCAAGGGCCAGGGCGATGGCGAGCAAAACATGCTTCATGGTGGGTTCCGGATGGTCAGGTGCTTCCCGGCTTGGAGGCCGCCAGCACCCGCAGGTTCCCGGCCATTATCACGCTGCGGCGGTCAGTGCGCGTGCCGCATCCCGCAATACTTGCCAATGGCAAGGCCCTTGCAGGCGGCCTGCAGTTCCTTGTTGCAGACATCCTCCTTCTTGCCGGCCTCCAGGCATTTCGCGGCGCCCTCGTGGGCTGCGGCCATCGCCCGGTGACGGGTGATGTCCTCCTTGATCTCCTTGTCGGAGTGCGCGGCCTGGGCCCAGGCGCCGCTGCCCAGCAGGCACAAAGAGGCGATGGCGAACAGGCGGGTCAACGTACTTTTCATGGGAATACTCCTTGGGTGGGGAACAGAGAATCAGGAACGGGATTGCAGCAGCGTCGTGACATCGAGCCGGTAGACGCCCAGTGCCGGGAGCAATGCCGCCAGGGTGGCCACCACCAGCCCCAGCGCCAGCACCCACCACTCGGGGGCGAGCCAGATCCAGCCGGTCAGGGCCAGTGAACGCTCGGACTGCAGCCACGCGCCGGCGAGGTGCGCCAGACCGTGACCGGCCGCCAGGCCCAGCAGGATGGCCAGCCCGGCCAGCAGCCAGGCCTCGCACAACACCAGCCCGGCGACGCGTGCCGGGGGCGCGCCCAGCATGCGCAGCATGGCCAGATCGGCGCGCCGCTCCCGCACGGCATTCCACAGGGCGATGAACACGCTCAGGCCGGCCGTCAGCAGCAGCACCGCGCCAAATCCGCGCAGCACGTCGGTGCCCACGCCGACCATGCGCAGCAGACGGGTGACCTCCACCGCCGGTGCCGCCGCCTGCATGTCGGTGGTGGTGTTGACGAAGCGCGGAAAACTCACGGCGGCCATCGGGCTCTTGTAGGTGATCAGGGCCATCGTGATCTCGCGCTCGGCCTCCAGCAGCCTGCGGTCCTCTTCGTCAACGGCGGTGGCCTTCTCGTGCACCTCCCAGACCGACTCGGTGGCGGTGAGCACCAGGCGGTCCAGCACGCAGCCACAAGGCGCCAGGACGCCGGTGACGAGGTACGGACTGTCCCCATGTTCGTGGCCGCTGGCACCCAGCCCATGCGACCCGATGAAGCTGTTGCCGACCTTCAGGCCGGTGCTGGCAGCGGCCTCGCTCCCCACCACGGCCTGCATCGGCGCGCGCCACAAGGCACCACTGGCAAGGGTGGCACCGTAGTGCTCGGCATACGCGGGCGTCGTTCCGACAATGCGAAAGCCGCGGAAGGTATCCCCCAGGCTGATCGGGATCATGCGTGCGATGCGTTCGTCCTTCTCCAGCTCCCGGGCATCGGCCAGTGCGATGTTGCCCGGCGGCACGTCGATGTGGAACACCCCGGCCAGGATCAGCTGCATCGGGCTGCCCTTGGCACCCACCACCACGTCGATGCCGGCCAGATCGCGCTCGAATGCCCGGTCGAGCTGGGTGCTGACCAGCAGCAGGAAGGTGATCGAGCCCAGCCCCAATGTGAGCAGCAGCAGGTTCAGTCCGGCTGCCAGCGGGCGTGCCCACAGATAGCGCCAGGCGATGCCCGCCATCTTCATGCGCGCTGCTCCGCAACGGCCGGCAGCCCGGCGAGGCGCAACAGCTGTGCCTGCGGGAGGGCCGCGGTCACACGGGCGTCATGGGTGGCGATGACCAGGCTCGCACCCAGGCGGGCCGCGGTATCGGCCAGCAGTTGCAAGGCCACGGCAGCGGCAGTGTCGTCCAGGCTGGCCGTCGGCTCGTCGGCCAGGATCACGCGCGGCTGCAGCAACACGGCGCGCGCCAGCGCCACGCGCTGGGCCTGGCCACCCGACAACTGGGACGGCCTGCGGGCCGCCAAGTCTGCAACGCCCAGGGTCGACAGGACCCGGCCCACCGCCGCAGCATCGTCGGGCACGCCAGCCGCCCACTGGGCCAGCGCCAGATTGCCCGCGACGGTGAGTGCTTCGCTCAGGTGCAGCCGTTGCGGCAGAAATCCGATGGCCCGGGCGCGCCAGGCGTCGACAGCGACCGGCCGCAATGCCGCCAGCGCCTGGCCCGCGACGACGATCTCGCCCGCCGAGGGCCGCAGCAGCCCTGCCGCCAGTGCCAGCCAGGTCGATTTGCCGGACCCCGAGGGCCCATGCAGGAGCAACACGCCCCCCTGCGGCAACTCCAGGTCCGGAAACTGCAGGGCCGGGCCGCTGCTGTACCGGTAGGCGAGCTGCCGGGTGTGGATCACTCGGGGGCTCCCGCGTTGCCGGTGGCGCAGTCCAGGCACACCCCGCGCACCGCGACATCCATGCTCAGCCCCTTGTAACCGAGCGCCCGCAGCGCCTCGATCGCGGTCTGTGCGGCGCGCTCCAGGTCGCGCGAGTTCGCCTGCAAGGCACCGGCCAGCGGGCTGTCCCGGTGGCAGCTCTGGCACTCGAAGTGGGGGGTGGCATGCACGCTGGCCGGCATCGCCTGGTAGCGCCGCACCCGGTTGGCATCGACGCGGCACAACAGCAGCCCGACCTGGGTCAGGCGGTCGATCAGCCGGTAGAGGGTGACGCGGTCCAGCCCCTGGGTCGTGTCGTCCTGCAGCGCCACCTGCAGTTGCGCATGCGTGTAGCTGGTGTCGGGGTGCGCCAGCAGCCAGCCCAGCACCCTCCGCGCAGCCTGGGTACGGCGCAATCCATGCGCAGTCAGCAATGCATCGATCGGATCGTCGGGCAGTGGCGGCATCTGGTGCGGGTTCCTGGCAAGCGGATGAAAAAAGGGACGCACGACACACAGCTAATGCAACAAAGTTGCGTTAGACTATATCGCAATCCAGTTGCATTATTACCCGAACCGCCCTGCAACGGCTACCCATTCCCCGCCGATCGACACGCCTTCCACCATGCCACCCCTGACTCGCCAGCGTCAAAACCGCAGTTTTCTGTCCTGGCCCGCCTGGCAACGGGTGTTGGCCATCCTGCCGGCGCTGGTCCTCCTGTGGCTCGGCGTGTGGTGGGCCGGCATGGAGTCAACCCCGTGGTGACGCTCGACAACCTGACCGTGAGTTACCGGCAGCACCCTGCGCTGCATCACCTCAGCGGGTGTTTTGCGACAGGGTCATTGACGGCGGTGGTCGGGCCCAATGGCGCGGGCAAGAGCACCTTGCTCAAGGCCATAGTCGGGCTGTTGCCCAGCGCCGGGGGCGCGCTGCAGGTGTCGGTGCCGCGCCGGCAGATCGCCTACCTGCCGCAGACCAGCGAGATCGACCGGGGGTTTCCCATCGACGTCGCCGACTGCGTGCTGCTCGGTTGCTGGAGCACCACAGGCGCCTTTGGACCTGTCACCGCCCCCCTGCGCGAACGCGCGGCTGCGGCCCTGCAGGCGGTCGGGCTCGATGGATTCGACCGGCGCCCGATCGGCTCGCTGTCCAGTGGCCAGTTGCAGCGCGTGATGTTCGCCCGCATGCTGGTGCAGGACGCCAGCCTGATCCTTCTCGACGAGCCCTTCAGCGCCGTCGACGCCCGCACCAGCCACGCGCTCCTGCAATTGGTCCTGCAATGGCATGCCAGCGGGCGCACGGTGATCGTCGTGCTGCACGACGACGCGCTGGTGCGCGCGGCATTCCCCGAGACCTTGCTCATCGCCCGCGAACTCGTCGGCTGGGGCGCCACCGGGACGGTCCTCACCGAGGTCGGCATCCAGCGCGCCCGGGCCATGGCCGAGGCCTGGGATGAGTCGGCCGAGCTGTGCGTGATCGACGAAGCGCCATCCGTGCGGGCCGCCGCATGACCGACATCGCCACCGGGGTCGGCGCCGCCATCCTGGGACCCTTCGCAGAGTTTGCCTTCATGCGCCGCGCCCTGGTCGCGACGCTGGCGCTCTCCCTGAGCGCCGCACCGCTGGGCGTATTCCTGACATTGCGACGCATGAGCCTGCTGGGAGACGCACTCAGCCATGCCGTGCTGCCGGGCGTCGCCATCGGTTTCATGGTGTCCGGCCTGTCACTGACAGCGATGGCCACCGGCGGTGTGCTCGCGGGTGTGGCCGTGGCCGCTCTGGCCGGCCTGGTCAGCCGCTTCACGGCCCTGAAGGAAGACGCCAGCCTGGCCGCGGTGTATCTGTTGGCACTGGCGCTTGGCGTCACCCTGATCTCCAGCCACGGCACCCAGCTGGACCTGCTGCATATCCTGTTCGGCAGCGCCCTGGGCGTCGATGGCCAGGGCCTGCTGCTGGTGGCCGTCGTCAGCAGCATCAGCCTGATCACGCTGGCGGTGCTGTACCGCGGCCTGGTGCTGGAGAGTTTCGATCCGGTGTACCTGGCCGCCGCCGGTCGGCGGGGCTGGATCTGGCAGCAGGCCTTCCTGCTGCTGGTGGTGGTCAACCTTGTGGCGGGGTTCCAGACGCTGGGCACCCTGATGGCGGTCGGGCTCATGATGATCCCGGCGGTGTCCGCCCGCCTGTGGCACGACACGCTGCCCGCCCAGCTGGCGAATGCGAGCGCGCAGGCCATGCTCTCGGGCGCGAGCGGATTGCTGCTTTCCTACCACCTCGACACGCCCTCGGGCCCCACCATCATCGGCTGCGCCGGCGTGCTCTACACGGTGTCGCTGCTGTGTGCGCCTGGCGGCTGGTTGCCGCGCGTGCTGCTGCGCAGGCATCGGGTTGCCTGACACCACCCACCCCCGCCCTTTCCATGATCCAGCAAGGACCCCCTGCCATGCATCTTCCCGTCCATCGACGAACCTTCGGCCTGCTCGCGCTGGCCACCCTGGGGCACCGCGTCGCCAGCGCTGCCGACAAACTGCCCGTCACGGCCAGCTTCAGCATCCTCGGCGACCTGGTCGCCGTGGTCGGCGGTGACCGGGTCGGTGTGCACACGCTGGTCGGGCCGGACGAGGATGCGCATGTGTTCGAGCCCAGGCCGGCCGACGCCAAGCGGCTCCTGCAATCCCGCCTGCTGGTGATCAACGGCCTGGGCTTCGAGCCCTGGGCCGACAAACTGGCCCGCTCGGCCGGATTCAAGGGCGAGACCGTGGTCGCGTCCCATGGCATCAAGCCCCGCGCGGATGCCGGTGACAAGGCCCATGGCCACAGCCACGGCCAGACCGACCCGCACGCCTGGCAGAACCCGAACCATGTCGCCCAGTATGTGCGCAACATCGCCGCGGGTCTGAGCAGGATCGATCCCGCCGGCGCCGCCATCTACGCAGTCAACCGCGATGCCTACCTGAAGGAGCTGCAGGCCCTGGACGCCTGGATCCGCACGCAACTGGAGCCAGTGCCCGCCGCGCAGCGCAAGGTCATCACCTCGCACGACGCGTTCGGCTACTTCGCCGCCGCGTACCAGGTGCGCTTCCTGGCAGCGCAAGGCGTCTCGACCGACAGCGCACCCAGCGCCAAGGCGGTCGGCGAACTGGTGCGCCAGATCCGCCGCGAAAAGATCCGCACCGTGTTCGTCGAGAACATGAGCGACCCCCGGCTGGTGGCCCAGCTCGGGAAGGATGCCGGCGCCCGGGTGGGCGGAAGCCTCTACTCCGACGCATTGTCGGCCGCCGACAAACCCGGTGCCACCTACCTGCAGATGATGCGCCACAACGTGACGCAGCTGGTGCAGGGCATGCAACAGAACTGAGGCCATCCATGGACACATCCCCCATCCCCGTCACCATCCTCACCGGCTTCCTTGGCAGCGGCAAGACCACGCTGCTCAACCGCATCCTGAAAGAGGCGCACGGCCATCGCATCGCGGTGATCGAGAACGAATTCGGCGAAGCCGGCATCGACAACGAGCTGCTGGTGCAGGACCGCGACGAACAGATCATCGAGATGAACAACGGCTGCATCTGCTGCACCGTGCGGGGCGATCTGGTGCGCATCCTGGGCGATCTGTCGGCCAGGAAGTCGGCAGGCACCCTGCATTTCGACCGGGTGGTGATCGAAACTACCGGGCTGGCCGACCCTGCGCCGGTGGCGCAGACCTTCTTCGTCGACGAGGACATCAGCCAGCAATACCTGCTCGACGCGATCGTCACGATGGTCGACTCGAAACACGCACCCGCGCAGCTGGACGAACACCATGAAGCGCAGGAGCAGGTCGGTTTCGCCGATCGCCTGCTGCTGACCAAGACCGATCTGGTCCCTGCCTCCGATGTCCAGTCGCTGCGCGCGCGCCTGGCGCGGATGAACCCGCGCGCCCGCATCGCCGAGGCGCACCATGGCCGGGCCGACATCGGCGACCTGCTGGACATCCGCGGCTTCAACCTGAACGCCATCCTGGAGATCGAGCCGGAGTTCCTGACCGATGTGACCCATGAACACGACGACGATGTCACCTCGTTCGTCTTCCGCGAATCGCGCCCGCTGGATCTGGAGCGCATCGAAGAATTCCTCAGCGCCATCGTGCAGACCTACGGCGCGCAGCTGATGCGCTACAAGGGCGTGCTCAACATCCAGGGGGTCGACCAGCGTGTGGTGCTGCAGGGCGTGCACATGCTGATGGGGTCGGACGCCGGAGCGCCTTGGAAGAAAGGCGAGCAGCGCGACTCCAAGCTCGTGTTCATCGGCCGCGACATGCCCCGCAGCCTGCTGGAGCAGGGACTGGCCCAGTGTGTCGCCGGCGTGTCCTCGACACCCGTGCCCCCCTGT